>NZ_CP086239.1:1526923-1832307 GCF_026650985.1 Clostridium estertheticum | reverse complement strand
AATGCAAGGTAATTAGCAAGTGTCTTTGCGAGCTTTACGAATTAGAAAAATCAGGAGAGCTTAACCCAGATGTTCCTGCAAATTGTTTTGGGGAACTAATGGGCGAAATTTTCGTTTTAAGAGAAGATGAATATGCGAATAAATTACGAACATTTGGAACATCGCTAGGTAAGTTTATTTATATAATGGATGGTTGTATGGATTTAAAATCTGATATAAAAAATGAGCGCTATAATCCGATGATTATGTCATCGTCTGAAAATTTTTATGATATTTTAAATCTGCTTATGTCTGACTGCATCGAAAATTATAAAGATTTACCAATTAGCCAAGACAAGGGATTGATTGAAAATATCTTATATTCAGGTGTTTGGACAAAGTATGAAGAAGAAAAAAACAAGACAAAAGGGGTGCACAAATAATGATATCTGATCCTTACGAAGTGCTTGGTGTTTCTTCAACTGATTCGAAGGAAGAAATTACTAAAGCTTATCGCAAACTAGCGAAAAAATACCATCCAGATTTGAATCAAGGAGATGCTGATGCCACAAGAAAAATGAGTGAGATTAACGCTGCTTACGAACAGATAAAAAGAGGGAAAACTACCCAAAATAATAGTGGAGGAGCTTCTAGTAACCAAAGTTCATATGGTAATGGGAATAGTTCTTATGGGGGAGAGAATCCATTTAGAGACTTCAACCCTTTTGAAGGATTTGGTTCTTTTAATGGTGGTCAGAATCAAAGACATGAATATTCCGAATTTGATTCGGTTACTAGTTATTTGAATGCTGGATATTATAATGAGGCACTTAATGTGCTTAACGATATCACAACTAGGAATGCAAATTGGTACTATTACAGTGCAATTGCTAACTCAGGGTTAGGCAATACAATTACAACACTAAATCACGCAAAAACAGCAGTGCAAATGGAGCCAAACAATCTTGAATATCAAAGATTATTAAATCAAATACAAAATGGTGGTCGTGCGTATGAGCAACGAAGCCAGGATTTTGGTATGCCAACAATCAGTTTTAATAGGATATGTTTAGCTATTTGTTTTGCAAAAATGTTCTGTGGGTGCTGATTACAAAGGTATTAAGAAGGAGTGAGTAGAATGGGAAATTTTAAAAATAAGTTAGCACAATTTATGTATGGCAGATATGGTACAGATCAATTGTATACGGCTTCGATTATGGCATATTTTGTTTTGATAGTTGCTAATACTTTTATCAAGTCCACTATTATTAGCTATTTGATGTCGCTTATTCTGATTTTGATTATTTTCAGAGCGTTGTCGCGAAATACTTACAAAAGAAGCAGAGAAAATGAAAAATTTATGAAATTTTTTAAACCTATTAAATCAAAAGGGTCTTTTGAGCTTCGAAGAATTAAAGAAATTAAAACACATCGTTTTCGCAAATGTCCACATTGCAAGAAGATGCTTCGTTTGAAACGATTGAGGGGAAAACATACAGTTAAATGTCCTAGTTGCAATAAGGAATTTGAACTTCGAATTCTAGGATAAGTATAAAATAAGAACCCTTTTTATATTTAGTATAAAAAGGGTTCTTATTTCATAGAATTACATAAATATCATATTACCGATTTTTATGGAACCTGATTTTTTAATGCCATTATTAAAAAATAATGCATTTTTTATTGGATTAGTTCCATTAATTGCTGCAAGTGCAGCTTTAACATCACTTGCAGGTGCAGGTCTTTTAATGTTGCCATTTTGTACACAGGTAAATTGGTAAGAACCGTTATACTTTTGATTAATTACAGCACTAATTGAATTTGGAAATTCACTGCTCTTAACCCTATTCATAACTACTGCTCCCACAGCAACCTGCGCAATATATGACTCTCCGCCTGCTTCTGCAGTTATTAATCTAGCTAGTAAGTTCAAATCGCTTGCTGTGTATTTTTTTGCACTTGGTGCTACAGCCTTTAAACTAGATACAGTTTTTTTTACAGTAGCGCTAGTTGTTACTGAAACCTTGAGAACTTGTCCAGGAAAAATAGAATCATTCCATTTGTTATTAGCTTTCCTTAGAGTAGTTAATGATTCCTTATATGTTTGCGCTATTTTAGATAAAGTATCTCCACTTTTCACAGTATAATTCTTAGTTGTTAAGGTAGCTGCAAATATATTTTGTGATGAAATTATTGAAATACCAATTGTTAATGCTGATGTTAATAAAATTGATTTATGACTTTTAAATTTAATAATTAGTTCCTCCTAATGCCTTCCAGGTTAGTTGACGGGTTAGGGTAGAGGTACCCAACTTTGTGAATTAAGTTTCACCCCAAAATTAAATCCCCGGTACTTCTTTTAGAAGATTCGGCTACTCTGATATAATAGTACAGCTCGTAAAAAATGTCAACTTTAGCTATTTTCTTATGGTATCATTTAATTAAGTGTTTTAAATGAATATTTTTGAGATTTTAAATATTCAATAACTTGTGGTAATGCTTGGGCAGTTGTTGATTTCGTAAAGAAATCATGCATTAAAATAACTACATGGTCTTTTCCCTCAGTATTCTCTTTTAGGTTACTTAGTAATTTAGATACTGGGATATTTTGTCCCTCTGCATCACCAGTTAAATCATTCCAATCAACATAATTGTATCCAGCACTATTAAGTGATTCTCTAAAAGGTTTTAGTTTTCCACCAAATGATCCGCCTGGAAATCTTACTAACTTAGTACTGAAATTACTACCAAGGATTGATTTTAATATAGTATCACATTTGTTAATATCACTTATAAAAGTGTTAGTGTTAGAGTAAATATAATTATAATTATGTGAATATGAATGGTTCCCAATGGAGTGACCAGCTGTTAATTCTTTTTTTACCAAATCAGGATATTTTATTGCCATATTACCCACTATAAAAAAAGTTGCCTTTATATTATATTTATCTAAAGTCTTTAAAATCACAGGAGTATTGTTGTCAGAAGGCCCATCATCAAAAGTAAGATAGGCTACTTTATGTCCATCTGACTTATAAATATGTTTATAAAAATCTGCGGTTGGTGGTTTTAACTTTGGTTTTAAAGTCACTTTTTTTGGTGTTACTACACTTTTTTTTAAGCTGTTTTCTGCATTAGCAGGAAGGACTTTCTTTACTTTACTATTGCTATTAATATAAAATATTAAACATGACAGAACAACTATAACTGATATTATTAAACCAAATCTTCTTCTTTTTATAATTCTTATTCTTCTTTTTTTTCTTTTTTCAATATTTATCACAATTTATCACCAATCATTTCATTATTTAAATTTTAGTAAGCTTTATCTACATAATGCCTTATAAAAAACCATAATACAAGTAAAACTTCCTAAAATGTCATTTTTATGTCATAAACGGAAGTTATCCACATCCGAAAGATTATTTACTAGTAGATTTTTATTTGATTCCAAAATTATATATTGTTTTTGAGGGTCCCTTAAAACATATATATAATTATTAATGAAAAAAACAACCATATGCTTTATAATATAAGTAGATTATATACGATCTAAAGAAAGGAAGAACCTCATGCTAGAAGGAATATATGGAAGTGCAATTGCATTAATAGATATAGATCAGGAGTGGATAGATTTTGAATAATGAATTTGATTATATGGATGAGATAATAAGTGAACATAATGAAAGGATGCAAAACCTAAAAAAGTATTACCCTTTTTTTAAGATTAGGGAGATATCTTTAGACCTATTTAAGGAAGGTAAATACAATTTTATTGATATGGGGTACATAGTAGTAGCAACGTTAAGATTATTTATAGAAGAAAATAATTTTAATGATATAGGGGTTTCTTTTGAAAAGTTTTATAGGTTTACTACAGAAATTTTAAAACGAGATTATAATTTGTACCTGGATGAAAAAGAGAATAGTTTACTTGTAAATTATATTTTCGAAAAAATTATAAATGATGGAAAACCTTTTTCGTATAATTATTTTGACCCTGCTCAAAAAAAGCAGATGTCATCTAGGATCAAATTAATTGAATCCAAAATATCAGACAATACAATACGGTATTATATAACATCTGAGGCTATTGAGTTTTACCTTGATACAAAGGAGATAAAGGATGAGAGCAAAATAAGTATTCAACAGATACTGCTCTCTAAAATGATTGAGTCTAAGAATTTTAAAGGTGGTATTGAAGTTGTAAAACGTATTAATAATGAAGTTAGTAAACTAATGCAAAGAAAGAATGAGATCTTGAATATTTTGAGTTACAACGTTGCTGATGGAATAAAGGCAACAGATGAACTTTTTATTAATAGTATGAAGTGGTTTGATGAAGAACAAGGTCTATTTGATAAGAATAGGAAACTAATAGAAATTGCTCTTGAGAGGATGGAGGAAAATGAAAGTCACGACACTGAGGATTTCTTAAAAAATAGGGAATATATTTATAATCTAGAAACTGAGATTAAACGAGCTATTTCAAAGCATAGTGCACTTTTAAATTCTTCTACTGACCTTAAGATAAAATCAGATGAAATTATTAGAAAGGTAACATTAAATAAACTTAGAATGTCTTTTGATTTTAAAACCGTTTATCAAAGGACTCTACTTTTGGATAATGTTGGACTTCTAGCTTATCTTATGAATCCGCTTTTAAAGATAAAGTTTAATAAGACTTTTAATTTAAAAAGTACAGATGAGCTTTTAACCTACAGACCCAATAATGAGGAAGATGTTGAAGAGGTTACAACTTATGAAGAAACAGAATATATATCACTTGACGACATAGAGGATGAAAGAATAGCTTCTAATTTCATAATATTTATGAATTTATTAATGAAATTTCTTTTGGATAAAGGTCAATTTTCCTTAAGAGAGTTTAATTTGTATTTAGCAGGTAAGTTTAAAGGAGATATATTAAAAAATGGAGATTATTATTCATTTATACTGCATATTGCGCAAAAAAATTATTATGATTTATCTAAGCTTGACGTCGACGAAAAAACTATCTTTGATAAAATAATAATTAATTTATTAACACCTGAAAATCGTTATGAGTTTATAGGTCTTAAATTTAGACTAATACCAATGCCTGAGGATGTAATAGAAATATCATCTTTCTTTAAAATTACCAATATAAAATTTGAAAGGGTGAAGTGAATTGGATAACTGGAATATGGAGAAAGCCCTTGAACTATTTGCAAAGCTTATTACTGGCGAGAATGTAAGCAACAGCGAAAATACAGACTTATACGAGGAATACAATTCAAACATTGAAATGTATAATATATTTGGTAGCATGATTGAGAAGCTAAATTTAACTTTATATCAATATAAGGGTGCTTTATTTATTACGGCTGGAGAAAAGAATAAGGTGTTTGGTTATACTAATGAGGAATTAAGGAAGATGTTAGGCCTTAAGGTTAATAAAGAATTATATATGTGTTATTTTATTATTTATAATATTATTACACTGTTTTATAAAGATTCTTCAAGTTACACATTTCAAGAATATATAAAAAGTGAGGATGTTCTGCGGAGCGTTGATGGCTCATTTTCAAGTATTATCAGTAAATTGGATGTAATAGTGAAAAACGAACTTGAGGAAAATAGTTTTAATGTTATAGCTCTTTTGTGGGATGAACTCCCTTTAACTCACTCAACTGATTTATCAGTAAATGCTAGAGCATATAAAAGCTCGAAGTTAGGGTATATAAAAATTGTATTTAATTTTCTAAAAGAGCAGAATCTTTTTATTGAGGTAGAGGAACGGTATTATGCCAGTGATAGATTTAAGGCACTTATAGAAAACTATTTTGAAGACTTCAGAGGTAGGCTTTACGCGATAATGTCAGAAGGAGGACTTAATTAATGCCGCAAATAAACAGGATAAGAATAAACAATGTTAAATATAATAATGGCACTCAAACATATGATGATTTTAAAATGGAACTTTCTTGTAGCAATACTTTGTATGACCTTGCAAATGGTGGGGGTAAAAGCCTTTTAATGTTATTGCTCATGCAAAATCTTATACCAAACTGTCATTTAGATGACAAGCAACCTATAGAAAAACTCTTTAGGGGCAAAGATTCTAGTAATGTTATTCATTCACTAATTGAATGGCGATTAGATGATGGAGATAAATCAGGATATAAGTATATGACTACAGGTTTTTGTGCTAGGAAAGGTACGGAAACCTCTGGAAATATTGAAAATAAAAAAGACACAACATCTTTTGATTATTTTAATTACTGTATATTTTATAATACTTATAATGAAAATGATATAAATAATTTGCCACTTCAAGACAATAAAGAAAGAATAACCTATGGTGGATTAAAAAAACAATTAAGGACTCTCCAAAGTGATAATTCTTTTGTTGTGGTTTCGGGTATCTTTGAGGATAGAAAGGGAGAATATCAAAGGTTTATTAGTGAACATGGTTTATACGAAAGCGAATGGGAAATTATTAGGGGAATAAATAAGACTGAGGGTCATGTGAGAGGTTACTTTGAAGAAAATTATAGGACATCAAGAAAGGTCGTCGAGGACTTACTTATAGAAAAGATTATTCAAAAAGCTTTTATGGCTAAAACGAATAAGGTAAATGATGAAGAAGAAATGGCAAAAACTCTTTTGGATATTAAAGATAAAATCATAGAGTTATCTGAAAAGAAAAAAGAAATCTCAAATTACGATAGACAGGCGGGTGTTGTTAACGATTTTATTATTAGGACTAAAACACTTGTTAATGTATATGATGAAAAGGGTAAAATCGAAGATGCTATTGTAAAAACTTACAATACTCTGGGAAACAATATAAAAAGCAAATATGAAGAACTTAATTTAATAGAGGCAGAAACAAATAACATTGATAAAGAAGATAAGGAAACAGAAAAGAACATCCAAACTATAAAGCTACAAATCATGAAAAATCAGTTGAATATAAGACAAGGTGAGCTTGAAAATTCACAAGAAAACTTTAAAAATGTTAAGATTAAAGTTGACAATGTTTATAATGAAATTGATTTTAGACAAGTTAAAAATTATTTCGTAGACTTTCTAGAAAATAAAGGCAAATATTCTGAAATAAAAGAGGTAATTGATAATATATTTAAAGCCAATGAAACTTTAACATCAGATTTAAATATATTAGCATATAATAAAAAAAATAGAGATGAGATTAAACTTAAGCAGTTAAATAATAAGTTAACTGAATCCATAAGTAAAGTTTATGACTTGTCAAGTAAAGTAAAAGAATTTGTTAGGTTAGAAAGGGATATTGATAATAAAATAGCTGTTTCTAAAAGCAACATATTACAATCAAAAGAAAGGCTTAATTCACTAAATCAAAAGGTTAAAGGCCTTAGAAGTAAGCTTAACATTATGATCATAGGGGATATAGATGTTGATATTAAAAAAATTGATCTGGATAGATCACAAACTCTACTAAAAATAAAAGATAATAAATATATATTTGATTCTTCAATGTTAAAAAATAGTAACTACAGAATTGATATTGCTAAAAATGAAGAAAAAATAACTTCAATTCAAGGCAAAATAGTAGAATATAATGATTTAATTAAGAAGTATGACATAGATAAAATTAAGGTCAATAAATTATTAGAAGTTTATGAGGCCCAGGATGTTTTATCTTTAAGTAATAGTCTAGAAATTAAATATAAAGAGTTGCTTAGAACAATACTTGCACAGGAGCAGGAATTACAACAATCATTAGATTATTATACTCAGTTAGATGAGGATAAACCAATGCCAACAACTAAAGAAATATTAAAAGTGAAAAAATATATTAATAGGAACTATAATGAGGACGGAATCCTAGGCATAGAATATCTTCAGGACCTCTCAATAGAGGAAAAAGAAATGCTTTTAAGTAAGATACCTTTTTTACCATACTCTATTATTGTAACTTATAATTTTAATAAGCTTCTTAAGGATGAAAAGTTTAAGGATTGTGATTTTGGTAACTATGTTATTCCAATTATTAGCTTAGAGACTATTAAAGATGATTTTGACTTTAATATTAATGGTCTGGATTTTGTCGTAAAAGATAGGTCGAAATTTATAAATTCAGAGAAAATAAAAGAGGAAAAAGATAAAATAGGGAGAGAGATATCAGAGATAAGAAGTAACCTGGACCTTCTTAAAAGAAATGAAGAAACCTTAAAAACAGATAATACATATATTAAAGAGTTCAAGTTTTCCTATGACAATAAAATCGGTTTGATTAAAGAGGATTGTACTAAATTAAATTCTGAAAAGCTTTTTTTAGAAAATGAAAGGATAGTTTGTAGTAAAGCTATAGATGGACTTGAACTCAAGATGAAAAACATCAATTTAGAAAACATAGATTTAGAAGATAAGATAACTATTCTAGATGGAGATTTAAAGAATATTGAAGAATTAAAGATTAATTTAGATAACTTGGATTTGGAAGAAAATAAATTCCGGAAATTTGTAGAAAGTTTAAATTCTTTAAACTTGAAGCATATGGAAATAAAAAAACAAATGATAACGGAAGAAAGTAAGCAAAAAAATGAACTTGAGATAAATAGTCACTTAAAGGTAGAAATAGATGAAGTAAATGATGAATGGACTAAAATGTATAAAACATATTACATAAACGATAAATATGAAGAATTAAATATAACTGATGATGAAATAGATGCGAAATTTAGAGGAAGTAAAAAAGCATTAGAAGAAAAAAATTCAGATATAAAAGACAAAGATCAACTTCTACAAAATTATCAAAGCAATATGGATAAAGATAGGAGTGAAATTGATAATAGAGAATATTCTATAGATAAGCTTTATGAACTTAAAAATAGAAATGAGATTTCAGTAACAAAGCAGGAAGAATTAAAAGGATTAAAAGAAGAACATAAAATATTAAAAGAAAAGCAAGAAATGGTTAATAAAGATGTTCAAAAGTATACATTAGAGAGAAGTAATATTTGTGGGAAAATTGAACTATTAGAAGATAGTTTTTCAAAGAATTTTGGTGAATATGTAGCTATTGAAATTGAAGTCTTTAAATTTCAACAATTTGAAGAGGACAATACTCACAAAAGAGAAAAACTTGCTTTGAAAAAAGCAGAACTTTTAACATTGCAAATTAAGATTAATAAAGTTATTGAGAAATTAAAAGATATTATAGTTAATATTGAAGTAGTTCTAAGATCTAGTAATATTTCTAAAGATAAAACAAATGACATGTTAGAGGACACTCAAGACATAAAAAGTTATTACGAAAGTTTAGAAAAGGACTTTGATAAAGTTTGCATTAAAGAAAAAAGCAGTGGAGCAAATTTTGAAAGTAATAAAGAAAAAAACATAAAAACTCTTAAAGAAATGGGAGCTTTTGATTTAGCCGAAGAATTTTTGAAAAGCATTAATGTTCCTGTTTTAACTACGGAGTGCAGGGTGCTTATAGAAAATTTAGAAAGTATTAAAGAACTTATATATCTTCAAAAGGGAAAAATAGAAAATGATACTAAAGATATGGAGCAAATAAAAGATAATTTTCAAAATCAATGTCTCCAACGTTGCAGAGATGTGAAAACAGAGCTTGATAGATTACCACGGTTATCAAGATTAAATTTAAATAATGAGATAATACAAATGGTTAGTCTTCAGCTACCCTATGTTAAGGAAGAACAGCAAAAGTTCCATATGTCTTTGTATATAGAAGAGATAATAAGAAATGTTGATAATATGGGTGATAATTTAGATAAAATAAAATATATTAAGAATCAATTAGCTCTTAAAAGGCTTTTTTCTGTTATTGTAACAGACATGAATAAAATAGCTTTAAAGCTTTACAAAAGAGAGCAGATATCAGAGCAAAGTAAAATATTAGAATATGAGCAGGCAGTTGGTAGTACAGGTCAGTCACAAGGAATATATATTCAATTCTTAATATCCATCATTAATTATATTAAAAATATAAATTCCTTTAATGCTGATAATAATAAATTAAGAAAAACTATATTTATAGATAATCCATTTGGAGCAGCCAAAGACATATACATTTGGGAACCTATATTTGAGTTTTTAAAAACAAATAATGTGCAGCTCATTGTGCCAGCACGTGGTGCTACGCCTGCTATCTCTGGAAGGTTTGATGTGAATTATATACTTGGTCAAAAACTTATTGGCAATAAGCAGCAGACGGTAGTAATGGAGGTAAGAAGTCAGGTCTGCGTGGAGCAGGTTGAATTTAAAAAAATAGAACATGAGCAGATGGGATTTGAATTATTTTAACAAATAAAAATAATATAGAATCATAAACCATTAAAGGACAGTTAGAGAGAGCCAAATAGGCTCTTTTTTTATTGTATAAATGCTACGAAATACATATATTTCTAAAAAAGGTTTATAAATTTACTTCTAAAAAACAAGAAAGTAGTATATAATAGTATTACGAACATATGTTCTGTTGTTTTGAAATAAAGATTAAAGAAAGGAAGAGGTTTATGAGTAGATTAATATTTCATATAGATGCTAATAGCGCTTATTTATCATGGGAAGCTGCTTATAGACTTCAGCGAGGTGGGTCATTAGATCTAAGATTGGTTCCTTCAGTAATAGGCGGAGATGAAGAAAGCAGGCACGGTATTGTTTTAACAAAATCAATTCCAGCTAAAAAATTCGATATTCACACGGGAGAGACTTTATATAGTGCTAGGGCGAAGTGTCCTAGTATTATAATAGTACCACCAAGATATTGGCTTTATATGAAGTGTAGTGCAGCTATGCATCAAATATTTGAGCAGTATACTCCAAAAATTCAACGGTTTAGTATAGATGAAAGTTTTCTTGATTTTTCTAACATGGAACATTTGTATCCAGATTACATGAAGCTCGCTGAAACTATAAAAGAGAGGGTAAGTAAAGAGCTTGGGTTTACAGTAAATATAGGTATATCAAATAATAAACTGCTCGCAAAAGTAGCCTCAGATTTCAAGAAACCAAATAGAATACACACTTTATTTCCCCGGGAAATTAAAAGTAAAATGTGGCCATTACCAGTTGAAGATCTATTTATGGTGGGTAGAGCAACGACACCTAAATTGCATGATTTAAACATTAATACTATTGGAGAATTAGCAAATTATGATTTGAAAATCTTAAAGAATAAATTCAAGAGTCATGGCTTAGTTATTTGGAATTATGCTAATGGCAATGAATTTTCCGAGGTTAGAAGGAGCAATTACATTGAAATGAAGGGAATAGGCAATTCTACTACTACTCCATATGATATTTATGATAAAGAAACAGCTCATATAGTATTGTTATCATTATGTGAAACAGTATCTATGCGTTTAAGAGATTCGAAGAACTGTTGCACTGTAGTAAGTATAAGTGTTAGAGGAAGTGATATGATATCTTATTCTCGTCAGAAAAAATTGGCGGTAGCAACTGATTCTACTCGTAAAATACATGAAACAGTTTGTTGTTTATTTGACAATATTTGGAGAGGGGATCCAATAAGACATTTGGGAGTACATATAACAGACTTTTGTGGTAATGATTTTTATCAGTGTTCTTTACTTGATACTTTTAATTATGAGAAAGATAGCAATCTTAATAAAACAATTGATGAAATCAGGCTAAAATATGGTTCTAAAGCTATTAGTAGATCTTGTTTTCTTCATTCAGGGTTAAATAGTATGTGTGGTGGAATGGCAGATGGGGAGGAAGAATACCCACTAATGAGCGCAATGCTTTAAGGAGGCTAGTAAATAAATGAAGGTTTTAGCATTACCTATAGAAATGGTTTCTTATACAGATAACAAAGGAAACATAAAACCAGTAAGGTTTAGAATGCAAATAGGTGATGAGCCTATGCAAGTTATAAAAATAGATAAAGTTATAGTAAAGGATACGCAGAGATTTGCAGGTAACATTATGACTGTTTATAAATGCCAAAGTTTGATTGATAATTCTATAAAGTTATTTGAGATTAAATATGAGCTTGCTACTTGTAGATGGATATTATATAAAATTTGAAGTGAAAAATCATGTAATCAAAGTGTCTTATAAAAAGACACGGCAAAGAATGATGAAGATAAAAACAGTAGTTAATTCTACTGATTTTTATCTTCATCATTCCTTCTAGTAAAAAATTTTAAAAATAACTAAGAATATATATCTGAAAATTCAATTTTAATTTTCTCTATAGGATCATTTATATTATAATTTTTATTTCTGTGAGACATCTGAGATTCTATGAGCTTAATAGGCAATTTGATATTAAATTCACTTCCAACACCCATTTCACTTTTAACACTTATTTCTCCCCCATGCATTTCTACCAATGATTTTACTAATGATAATCCTATTCCATTGCCTTCCACAGTCCCCCTAAGAGAATCATCAACCTGGATATATGTGTTGAAAATTTTGTTTAACATGTTCTGTGGTATTCCAATTCCTGTATCTTTTATTTTTATAAGTATATAGTTTTCATTATTATAAATATTTACATTTATTATACCTTTAGCTTCAGTAAATTTAATTGCATTTGATAATAGGTTCAGCATTATTCTTTCAAATTTAGATGAATCAAAAGAGGTTATTTTTTCTTCTATATCCGTATCAAACACTATAGTTATTTTCTTCGCTTTTGCATAAGTAACTACAGATAGGGTGATGTCTTCAATAGTTTTTACAATATTTCCATTTGCCAATTCTAATTTAAAAAAACCAAGTTCAATCTTATTCATATCTATAAGATTGTTAATAAGCCTTATCAATCTATAACAATTTTGCTTCATTACTTTTGAATATTTAGAAAACATTTCATAATCAGGAACTACGGACTTAGTATCATATTTACTTTCTAGTAGTTGCAATGCACTAAAGATAATATTAAGTGGTGTTTTTAATTCATGCGACATAGAAGAAAACATTTCTGATTGATCCATATTGCATTTTCTAGATGCTTCTAATAATCTGTTTTGATCTAGAATATCACTTTTCATTTTTTTTGCATCTAATTTTAGATTTAATTTCTCATAGCCCATTTGTGAAATTGAATTGGCAATAATAAATACAGTTTCTACAGCTAATTTCAATTTTTGTTCTTCTATAACATTAATTTCTCTAAGTGCCTCTAAAAATCCATCTTCACTAGTAGTTAATTCTTTTATTGTATTTTTAAAATCTGAAGTTGATGGTTTGTTTATTAAAAATTGTCCGCCTAATATAGTTCCTATATGATCTCCATTTACTAAAATTGGAGCCGCAAAATCTATCAAACCAGCATGACACGCGCAGATGTATGGTTTAGCTGATTTTGCAGCACCTTCTCCACATTTTCGATGAGACTCTGAACATTTATTATTCCCCAATACTGAATTTTGAATAAAATTTGTGCAAAAATTTGTATATCTACTAGGTTTTGTAACAGGATTACCATCTATATCTACAATAACACTTGCAATATCCATATTTTTTGAAAAGTTATCTTGAAGCTTCTGGAGTAATTCAACATCTAAAATATCTGTGATTTCTAGTCGTGATTTATTTATCATTTTCCCCCTCCTAAAACTTTTCGTATATTTTATAATCATATAATTATTTTTTGTTTAGTAGAATTTTCATTATTTCCTATATATTATAACATAATTGTTAATAAAATAACAAAATTGTAAATTAAACACTTATAGATCTTTTTAGGAGATTAAAATGTTGTTATAAAGATGCATTAATTTCTATAAAAAATACACTTAGTGGAATAGATGACGCAACGTATTTTCACATTTTTGATTTAGCTGAATACATCAAGGTGGTGAAGTTATTGTATGACCACAAATTACCAACCATAGGAGTTTCATTAACTGTAATATAGAATTTATGGATATATTAATCAACCATGTGAATGAATTCATTAATATTTAGCTTAGATAATGAGAAGGCTAATAATGCTAATGAAAGGAGAGTTTAATGAAAAATAAAATACTTAACGTAGCAGCAATTATAATATCTTTAGCAATATTTGCATACTTCTTTTTATATGAAAATGGGTTACATCAATTGGTAAGTGTGCTTAAAGTAATCAACATATCGTGGATAATTGAGGCAATTGCTTTAATGTTCGTTTATTGGGCTCTTGAAGTATTTATTGTACAAGGACTTTCTAAATTACTTTTTAAAGAACAAAAATTCCGAGATTCAATAAAAGCGGCTATGGTTGGTCAATTTTATGCCTCTATAACACCATTTCAGACAGGTGCGCAACCTGCTATTTATTATGTTTTAGAGAATGAAGGTATAGAACCAGCATCTGCTAGCTCAATACTCGTGATGAAGTTTATTATTCATCAAACAACACTTACAATATATTCTTTCATTATAATTATCTTAAAGTATAATTATTTCATATCAAAAATTTCCGGTATTTTTTATTTGTGTCTTGTAGGCTTTATATTTAATTTTGGAATTATCTTAACCGCAGTTATGTTTTCAATAAACAAGAGATTTACTAAGGCATTATTGCTTGGTGGTAGCAAGTTTCTATGTAAAATAAAGCTATTAAAAAATTGGCAAAAATCTGTAGATAAAATTGAAAAAGGGTTGGATGATTTTCATGATAATGCTATATTTATTGCTAAAAATTATAAGACAGTTCTTAGGATCGTAATTATTAATACGGCTCAACTCACAGTCTTTTATATTATACCATACATCATATTTAGAGGATTTAATTTGGAGTATGCTAGTCTATTTAATATGTTAGCGGCACAAACCTTAGTAATGCTTATAGTATCTATAACTCCGCTTCCTGGTGGATCAGGAGGTGCAGAGGGTGGATTTGTATTACTTTTCACAATGTTTTTTAAAGAAAATATATTGCCCGGGGTTCTTCTTTGGAGAATAATAACCTACTACTCTTGTATTCTTGTAGGCTCATTATTTGCAATACGTCTACCGAAAAATTCTACGGCTTATAAACCTTGAAAAATGCCCCTAAACAAGAAATTCAAGGGCAATCTCTCATATCATGAATATAATAATAAAGTAAAGTGATTTAAGGAGATGGAAAATAATGGCTTATAGTGTTAGAGAGTTATTGGCTAGATTAATAAAGTGTGAAGCTGGTGGTGAAGGAGAAAATGGGATGAAGGGTGTTGCTTCTGTAATTATGAACAGAGTAAACGTAGCTGCTGGTGAATATCTTAGGACAGGTCAAGGGGATGTAAGAAAAGTCATATTTCAACCAGGACAATTTGATTGTGCAACTTCTGTACTTGCTGGTGTGGCTAATCCACAAACCATTTGGGCAAGTCCACCAGAACAGATACATTATGATATTGCTGATTGGGCGATAGCTGGCAATAGATTATATACAGTTGGTGAATCGCTGTGGTATTTTAATCCTTTTTTACCAGGATGTCCGAATGAATTTCCGTTTAATGGTAGTGGTACTTTTCAGGTTAGTGTAGTTAATCATTGCTTTTACAATCCAACAGCACTCTATTATAAAACTAGATGATAATTAACTAAAGGACTAGTGAAACATATAATGTTAGACTTGGGAGTGTTTAGGGGATGCAAGGAATCCGCTAAATACTCCCAAATTTGATTTGAAGTAGAATTGAATAGGGGTTTAAGTGTTTTTATTTATTACTATCTATCATACTTTTAAACTGAATTTGAGATATTTTTAATTTGTTTTTAATGTTACAAATATATAGTATTATATAAGGGAAAGTTTATTGAAACTTTCAATAAAAAAATTATCACACAATATTTAAGGAAGTGTTTTTTTGAAAAGGATAATTAACGAAACTATTAGAAATAGTATTATCAATATTGCTGTATTACTTACTTTAATGTTAGGAATTGAAAATATATTGTACGAATACTACTATAGAATTCATGTTATTTCGTATATAAGTAAATATTTTTATTTTTTTAGTCCTGAAACATTAGTACTGCATAGAACAATTTCTGTTATTACAGGATTTGTATTGATTTTTACAAGCTACAGACTTTAAAAAAGGATGACAATGGCATGGGTAATTTCAATATGTATGCTGTCTGTTTCAATGCTTATGAATGTAATCAACTTACACAGTTTATTTGACCATGCTATTATTGTTGAATTTATTGTTATTATTATTTTGTCTTTTAATTATAAAAAATTTAAGAGAAAATCTGATCCAATAAGCCTAAGAAATAGTATGTTTCTTTGTGTTATAGTTATTTTTTTAATTATTATTAATACGTGGTTTGTAGCTTATGAAGTAAATATTAGATTTTTAACAGTAAACATATTGGGTTATACTATTTTACGCACTTTGAGAATGCTATTTTTATCTGATTTTTCTACTTTAGGACAGTTATCAACAATGGAACTGGTCTTCATAAAGACTGAAATAGCGATAAACTGGACTGGGGTTTTAGCTGCAATTTTTCTTATTTTAAAACCACTTGTTTATCAGCCTTTTGTCACTGCATTTGATAAAGAGAAGGTAAGAAAATTGCTTCATAAATACGGCGAAAATTCTCTTTCGTATGTTGCACTTGAAGATGACAAAAGATACTATTTTGGGCATATCGTTGAAGGGGTAATAGTATACACAATAACTATAGGAGTTGCAGTATGTGCAGGAGATCCAATATGTGATGAGAAAGATATGCCTTTACTTATAACGGAATTTATAACTTATTCCAAACAAAATAATTTTGATATATGTTTTTGCCATACACTCGAAAAATATATTCCGGTATATACTTTTCTTGGGTTTGGAAAAACAAAATGTGGTGAAGAAGCTATGTTTGATCTTGAGACATATAGCTTAGCAGGAGGTAAAGTAGCTAAAATAAGAAACGCGATAAATCATGCCTCTGACTTAGGTATTACGGTATCTGAATATAAACCCTTAGAGAAAAGAGATAGATTAATTGAACAGCAAATTAATGATGTTTCAGATGAATGGCTTAAAGATAAAAGCAGCAGTGAATTGTCTTTTATGTTGGGAACGATATCACTGGGTAATCCTATGGGCAGAAGATATTTTGTAGCTTACAACAATAAAAAAAGTATGCTTGGGTTTATTGTATTTTCCCCTTTTGCTGGAGGAAAAGGTTATCTAGCAGATATTACGAGGCGAAGGAATAATGCTCCTATTGGAGTTATGGAAAAAATTACAGTTGAAGCTTTTAATAAGATGAAACTAGAGGGAGTAAAGTGGGGTACATTAGGGTTGTCACCACTTGTGAATGCTACCGATGAGGCTGGAGTAACTGGTAAATTATTTGAATTTATATATGAAAAACTTAATAGCTTTTATGGATTTAAAGGTTTATACCATTATAAAAAAAAATACAATCCTACAGTTTGGGAAAATCGGTATATAGTATATTATCCTAAATTGTTTACACCCAGGATTGCATATTCAATAATAAAGGCCCAAAATCCGAAAGGGGTAAGTGATTTTATTCTTGTACAACTCAAATCTATTCTAATGGATAGTGAGCAAAGAGGCTGGAAAGGGTGGGTGCATGTTAATGAGGCTATTGACAAATATTACAATAAAAAATAAAAAATAATGTAATTTTATTTTTTATTAGTAGCATTTTTGTTAACTGCGCCATTAACATTATCTGGAGATATACCCATTATTGTAAACAGCTCAGAAAATATCTTTTTTGAAGCTGGTACTGCTGTCTGGGCTGCATAATAGTTGTCTGAGTTTGGTTCCTCAATAGTAACTATTAAGCTTACTTTTGGATTACTTGCAGGAGCCATGCCAGCAAATGATGATATGTATTTACCGGAGATATAGCCACCGCTGACGCTATCAACTTTATTAGCAGTTCCTGTCTTCCCACCTATATTATAACCAGCCATATAGGTTCCAGCAGCAGTTCCTTTTTTAACGACCGTTTCCAAATATGTTCTTAATAAAGCTGCTTTACCACTGCTCATTATAGTTCTTTTGTTAAGATTACTATATTGATTGTCCACAACTGTTTTACCGTTTATATTATGAGATATTTCTTTCATAACATGTGGCGTTATCAATGTACCTCCATTAGCAACTGCATTAAATGCTGCCATATACTGTATTTGTGTAACTGCAACACCTTGTCCATATGACATCGTAGCAAGATCAAGTGGTGTAATACTTTTTAAATCTTTTATTAACCCAGTGCCTTCTCCAGGCAAGTCTATATTAGTTTTTTTACCAATTCCAGCGTCTTTTGCAAACTTATAAAGATTCTCTTTTCCAATCATTTGTCCAAGATTTATAAACCCAACATTGTCGGAGTTTTTTAATATATCTGAAAAAGTTTCAACACCATACTTTTCTTTATTATCGTTGTACAATGTTTTATTGCCAATCTTAATACTACCATTGTTTGTAAAAAGATATTTATCAGTCACAGAATTATATTGGAGTGCAGCAGCAGCCATTATAACCTTGAAGATTGATCCTGGCTCAAATACATCGCTTACAGCTGTATTCCTCCATGTAGCCTCTGATTGACTACTTGTATTACCCTTTGCATAAGGCTCATTTAAATTATAACCAGGCGAATTTGCCATTGCTAAAACCTCACCATTATTGGGATTCATAATTGTTATACTTACAGATTTCGCACCATTTTCTTCTAAAGTTTCCTTAGCCACTCTTTCAGCTAACTCTTGAATTTGTTCATCTATAGTTAATGTCAAATTTTTTCCGTTTATGGGATTAACCGTCACAGCTTCGGTATAAGGCAATTCGTTACTATATCTGTCCAGCTGAACCACTTTCACGCCGGGGGTACCTGCTAAATAATTGTTATAGCTCAGCTCTACCCCATTAACCCCGGAACCATTTAAATTAATATGTCCTAGTACCTGAGAGAGAAAAGTATCATTTGGATATATTCTTTTAACATCACTTGAAATTATTATTCCTTTGTATTTCAAATTATTAATAGAATCTACCACCCCTTGCTCAACCTGTCTTTTAAGCGATACGAATTGAAGTAATTTGCCTTCACTATTCTGGGTATTTAATATTTTTTCAACATCGCTGTTTTTAACATTAAGAATCTTTGCCAATTTTTCAGTGGCTTGTCCTTCGGGTATTTTATTATCAACTAAATACTTATTTAATACAGTTAAATCAGCATCTACCCTGTAGACATTAATGCTTAATGCCAATTGCAGGCCATTTCTGTCTAGAATTTCTCCTCTATAAGGAGCTATTGTTATACTTTTAGTTTGCTGCTGTACGGCTAGCGTTCTGTAATTAGAACCATGAATGCTCATTACATAAAATAATCTGCCCACTAAAGCACTAAATAATAAAGAAAATACTATACCTACACTAAAAATCCTTTTACATCGAGGCTTTCTTTTTTTCAATTTGTTCACCAACCTGCCTTATATTTTAGTTTAAAAATGTGTATATTAAATCATTTTTCATTAATATATACTACATTATACTACATTACACATAAAAATAACTACAATTAAGGTGCTAGAAACAGAAAACTGTTTAATCTTATAATTTTAAGTAATGATATTATTAATATATGTTATAGTAGAAACATATTGTGTGCTTTTATATTTGAAAGATGATATAAATAAAGAAATAGGATACAGCACTTTCGCTCAAATATTAAACTAGCCAATAAAACCCATGAATTTAAGTGTGGTTATAGATGTTGCTATATAAAGGAGACCCTTATATGAAACAAATAAAAGATAGCACGAAAGTTAAAAAAACGCATAAAATTGCTAAAACTATTATTCTAACTATAATATCAATTTTAGTTGTCGGAATTGTAGCTGGTGCTGGTATGGTTCTTGCGATTATCAAGACATCACCATCTTTAGATATTAATCAAATTTTAGATTTAAACCAAACATCTATAATTTATGATGATAAGGGAAATTCAATGGATGATGTCATTACCACAGATAAAAATAAGCAAGTTGTAAAAAGAACAGATGTATCATTAGACTCTACATCTCAATATCTAGGCCCAGCTTTCATAGCTATTGAGGATGCAAGATTTCGTCAACATGGAGGAGTAGATTATAAAGGCATTACTAGAGCTTTGCTTGTGGATGTTCAAAATAAAATTTCTCATGGTAATAAGAGTACCCAAGGTGCATCCACTATCACTCAACAGCTTATAAAAAATAGACTTTTTTTAGAGGATTCGTTAAATAATAGACTTGATTACGCAAGAAAAATACAAGAAGCCTACCTCGCTATAGAGCTCGATAAATCCATGACAAAGAACGATATTCTAGAAGCCTACATGAATACCATTTTTTTAGGCGGTAATGCTTATGGTGTTGAAGCAGCAGCATATCAATATTTTAGCAAAACTTCAAACAAGTTAACATTAGTAGAAAGTGCATTTATTGCGGGTATGGCTCAGAGTCCTTCTGGATTTTATCCATTTACTACTTCTGCTGAAAAAAATCCTGATGTATACATAAATAAAACTAAATTGGTATTATCTAGAATGTATGAAACTAATTCAATTTCTGAAAAAGAATATGATGACGCAATTAATAGTATAAAAATTAATAAAATTGTCTTTATAAGGCCTAATGAAAATTTAGAAAAATATACTTATGAGTCCTTTTCAGTACCTGTTATTGAGCAAATTAAAACTGATTTAATGGCTAAATATAATTATAGTACTTCACAAGTTAAAGCTTTATTAATGAGCGGTGGGTTAAAGATATATACAACTATGGATAAGAATCTACAGGTGAAATCTCAAAAAATACTAGATAATGATCCAGTATTTAATAAAGTTTATAATGAAAGTAAAAATGAAGTGCAGTCCTCTGCAGTAATTCTTGATTACCATACAGGGCAAGTTAAAGCAATTATAGGTGGAAGAGGTGAGAAACCAGCAATGTCCTATAATAGGGCAGTTGATGCTATCAACTTTCCTAGATCAACTGGGTCAAGTATTAAACCTTTAACAGTATATGCTGCTGCAATTGACTCTAAACAAGCTTTAGCAACTACGATATTAGATGACTCACCTCTTTCACCTGAGATAGCTAATAAATATATAACTAATGGGGTTCCTTATAATCCGAGTGATGATAATCAACCAGAGGGCCCTATTACAATGTATTCGGCTATAAAGACATCACAAAACCTAGCTGCTATTAAACTTGAGGATCAAATAGGCGTAGTAACAGGATACGCTTATGCTAAAAAGTTTGGTCTAAATATTACTAGTGCTGATGAAAATATTTCTACTATGGCACTTGGCCAATTTCATGGGGGTGAAACCCCATTACTTATGGCAGCAGCCTATGGAGTTTTCGGAAACTCTGGTTTATATACCTCACCTAGGCTATACACTAAAGTTGTAGATAAGACTGGAAAAGTGTTATTAGAAACTAACTATACTACTAGAAAAGCCCTTGATCCACTAAGTGCCTATACAATGTATGATTTGTTAAAAGGGCCTATAAGTCCTGGTGGTACAGGTACCAGTGCAAAATATGGAGATATGCCAGTTGCAGGTAAAACAGGAACTGCTACTGATTCAAAAGATTTATGGTTTTGTGGTTTAACACCATATTACTCGGCTGCTGTTTGGATAGGAAATGATGACTATAAAAAGTTTTCCAATTTAAGCAGTAATGATGCCGCTTTAATTTGGGGAAAGTTAATGAAGGAAGCAAATGTTAATCTTCCTATAAAAGATATCACTCCGCCCGATGGAATAGTAACAATACCACAAACTATTATGTCTAACAAAACAATAGAAAATATTCAAAGGTCAGGTCAAGATTAAAAAAATCTCTATAATTGTTGGCATACCAAAATCAATTGTTTTCATCTATTATATTTTGTGATACTTACTTAAGTTTTAAAATATAGAAAAATTTTTTAATACAAATTTAAGAACTTTTTAATGTAAATTTAATCTTAAATATCTATAATGTAAAATATAATGAGAGCTGTTCGTTATTCAGCAAATGTTGTTATTTTTTATTTGAAGATATTATAGAGGGGATAGTTAAAATGAATATGAAATTTTTTAGGGTAATAAATAATTTAGCAAATAAAAACATGATTTTAGATAAGACAATGATTTTCTTTTCTCAATATGTACCTTATATATTTATGGCAGTTATTGTAATAGTATTTATTTTAGGAATTAAACAAAATAAATATGAATATAGAAAAATAGCTGTTAGCACAGTCGTTCTAACAGCTGTAAATCTAATCCTAAATTTAAGCATTAGAAGCATCTTTTATGTGGACAGACCTTTTGTTTATAACAAGGTGAATTTATTATTGCCTCACGATACAGCTTCATCATTTCCAAGTAATCATGCTACAGGAACAATGAGTATAGCTTTAGGTTTAGGAAAATATAATAGAATACTTGGAATTATAATGACAATATTATCAATAATCGTAAGCTTTTCAAGGGTGTATGTTGGACACCACTATCCTATGGATATTATAGGAGCATATATAATTGTTTTTGCAACAAGTTATATTTATAACTTGAAATTAAGAAGTAAAGTCGAAAATCTATATGAAATAGTTGAAAAAAAAATAGCAATAAAATTAGGGCTTAAATCATTATACAACGAAGATTAATATTAAAAAAACATCTGGAATTCAGATGTTTTTTTCGATTTACTACAAGCTATTATTATGTTGTATGTTTCTAAAAATCCGAGTACATTGCAAAATAGAATCATACAGGGTTATTATAATATAATGTGTAAAAGAATTTTTTACTAAC
Organism: Clostridium estertheticum; assembly: GCF_026650985.1. GTDB lineage: Bacteria > Bacillota > Clostridia > Clostridiales > Clostridiaceae > Clostridium_AD > Clostridium_AD estertheticum_C. The sequence continues at coordinate 1,809,540 of NZ_CP086239.1, read as the reverse complement.
ATTAGCTAAAGCAAATACGTATTGTTACATAGACTTAAAATATTCAGCGGAAATTTTGGGATTAAACTAGTTGAGTTGGTGGATGTTGTTTCAGCAGTGCGATGATGCACCCTATGGCTGCAAGCAGCAAGACTATTCCAAGTACTATTATCCCAGTAGAGTAGCTGTATGTATCACTAATTGCACCAATAGCTGGAGGGCCAAGGGTCTGACCAATATCCATAATGGTACTCAGTATACCGAGCGATGCACCAAGTTGCCCCCTACGTGCAACATCAGCTGCCAATGCACTGGTGCTTGCAGTTACAAGTGCAAAACCCAGCCCATATACTACTATTAAAGGAATAATGGCTAATGTCGACTTTAAAATGGATAGAAATAAGAAGGACAAGGCACATGTCAACAAACCGATAATCGCCATTGGCAGACGACCAAGTCGATCTGACGCCCGGCCAAATAATGGTTTAAATAGTACCATTCCAACCAGTTGTACGCCTAAAAGAATACCAATTTCACCAGTGGACATACCAAGCTGTTTTGCATAAAGTGGAAATGTCATTTCAAATGCGCCATAGGCGAAGTATGCACAAGCATCAAGTATTCCAACTAGTAATAACGGACGATATGTCAATACTGCTCGCAACTTTTTGAAGAATGTAAGCTCATTAGCTTCATCTCTTTTTGATTGAGTAATCTCTTTATCTTCTACCTCACCTGGTTTACGAAAAAACCAAATCGCAGCAAATAAAGCTAAAATACCTGCAATACCTGCAATTATATAAACACTGGTATATCCACCAATTTCATACATTATACCACCTACGGTTGGAGCCAAGGCACGTCCAATCAAGGTAGCAGAGGAATAAAGAGATAGATTTTGTCCGGTATTCTTACTGCTAAAGGCGGCAATGGTAGCCATGGCAACGGGTCCGAATGCAGCCGTAGCAAAACCGTGATAAAAACGAACCGCACCCAATTCGAGGCCACTGAAAAAAGCACTCTTTTTTCAGTAGAGTTTTCAAATTTGAATAGAAAAAGCATGAGGAATCCATATTTTTGGATATCTCATGCTTTTTCTTTTATAATTAAGTTTTAAAAGCCCTATTTCATGCTTTTCAACTTAATTATTCTCTTTAGATTCACAGTGAAGATTGATAATGCACCTTGCATTTGCATGCTAATTAAGCCTGACGATATTGCTACATCATAGCCATGTTGGTGCTTAAGTTCACTATTTTTAGCCTCTATCATATAACGCTCCCTAGCACGTTTTTTAAAATATTCACTTTTTTCGAACTCTATTTGATCTTTGTGGGTATTTGACTTTATTGAAACTGAATAAGTTTTAGATTTAGCGCCTTCTTTATAACACCCATCTTTATGAACACAATTTTTACACTTTTCTACATTAAAATAGTAAGTTAACACTTGATTTTTACCAACATTCTTCTTTCCCTGTTTTGCTTTTTTAATAGCCATATGACCTGCCGGACATACAAATAAACCAGCATCTTTATTAAACTCAAATTCATCTTCTTTTTTTCGCATTCCTTGTGAAATTACAGGATTTAGTTTTGAAATTAATGCAATTTTATTTTCTTTTGCATATTCTAGATTTTTCTTTTCAGAATAAGCTGTATCTCCAATTACTTCATTAACATCTATACCAGCCTCACGGCTTTTTTCTATTAAGGCTATGAGCTCCTTTCCATCACTTTTTTCGCCAGTTGTAATAACAGCTGCTGTAATTAAACGTTCTTCACTCATAGCAAGGTGTGATTTATATCCAAAAAAAGAACTATCCTCAGTCTTATGCCCCACTTTTGCATCCTCATCTTTTGATAGTTTTAGGTTTTCTATGTCATCATTAAAAGCTTCGGTTAAGTAGTTTAATTTAGTTTTCACAGTTGGATTTGCTACAATTTCTGGATTCTTGTTTATGCTATCAATTAATAATTTGCAGTACTCAAGAATATCTTCAAGTACTCCATTTGTAACTTTATTCGGCAAATCTTCTTTTATCTCAGGATGTACTCCGTACAATGTTTTTCTTAAATTTTTTGCACGTTTCAATAATTCTTCTCCTGCTGATTTTTGGTTATAACGTGACTTGGTATGCGTAGCATCAACTATTATTGCTTTGCTTTTTAAAACTCCCTCTTTTATAGCAAGTTCTACAGTCTTGTTTATTAATAAATCTAATAAATTCATGTCTTTAAGGCGAAGCTTTCTAAATTTAGTTAATGTACTTGAGTTTATTAAATTTGTTTCTTCTGGGGCTAAATTCAGAAAATATTTAAATGACATATCATAAAGAGTTCTTTCAACAACATCTTCATCAGACAATTCATATATTACTTTCAAAAGCAAATATTTAAATAGCATTATAGGGTTAATAGCACCTCTACCCATAGATGAACTATAGTTAATAATCAATTCGTCATAAACAAATGAAAAGTCAACAAGGTCATTAATTTGCTTTAAAATGTTATCTTTCGGAATAATTAACGAATATAAGCTATGGTATGTATTTATTTTTATTTCCAATTGTCCTTTTAGCATAATAGTTTAGCCCCTTTTATTTTATTCTACTATACTAATTCGACATATCTTTTAAAATTCCTTTTTGTTTTTAGTCTTTTACATAAAAAAATCGCCATCTTTAATTCGATGACGATTTTTCATATAGTTTTTCAGTGGCCTCCCCAATTCCATAGGATTTTTCACCAATAGATATAAAAATGGTGCGCTGGCAAAAATGAGTAATGATCCTACAAGAATCTTTTTGTATCCAAATCGATCAGCCAAATCACCGGCGATATAGCTTATTAAAATTCCAGGTATGGTTGATGCCGATGTAATCCAGCCAATCCCAGATCCACTTGATCCTAAACTTTTGGCGAATATAGGTAGAATAGGTGATTTGGATATTGTAGAACTAAAGATTGCCAAGGCACCACAGCATCCAATTATGAGAATCATACGTAGCCCACTAGATAATTTCTTCATTACATTTCTCCTCGTTTAATGTGAAGGCGATGCCTTCTAATTTATTTCTTATTTTAAATTCTCACGCAAATCCCAAAAGATTTTAAACTCTAGTTTTTCAACATCTCGTTGCTGCTTATAGCTGACACGTAAAGTAGCGTTTTCAGGAATTACAATATCTCTGTCAAGGTCTTCAAGAACATACTTAATATTGTTGCCGTTTTCCTTTATTTTGGACAAATCTTCAATAATATTATTAAACAGATCAGTGCAATTGCCTGGCATATCTTTAGAAATTTTATACAGCTCAGTTTGGTTGATATAGTCAAAAGATTTTCCAGATGCAATCCAATTAATGAGAGCTTCTTTGCTGAATCTCCACTCTCTACCTATTTTCCTGGCGGGAATATTTTCTTCGCGTAATAATTTAATAAGAGTTTTTTCGCTGACTCTCAAAAACTCAACAGCTTGCTCAAGATTTAAAATGTCGTTATTCATAATGTGGTATACAACTCCTTTTGCTTTCAAATAATATTATACCACATTTTTGAAAATATTGAATTTAAACAGTAATTGATATGAACTTAACAGTAATTAACTAGTATTTAGCATCATAAAGGTAAACCCAGCTACTTGAAACAATAGTGGTGAAAAGGTGGCACTTTGGGTATAGCTACATATTTTATTAGGGTAAAACAGTTATTTTTACTTATTAAAATTATTTAAGGTAAATATTTAATATCTGATATGTTATAATAAGGTATAGCATGTTGAAGAGAGATAGATCACTTTGAATTGTATAATGAAAATTAGGAGGAGATAATAATGGAAGTAATATCAAGTTTTCAAGTTAATCATATTAAATTATTAAGAGGTTTTTATGAGTCAAGGATAGATGGAGATATCATTACTTATGATCTTAGGATGAAAGAACCTAATAGAGAACAAGTTATGTCAACAGGTGCTTGTCATACTATTGAACATATAGGTGCCACATATTTAAGAAATCAAGATATAGCTAAAGATGTTATCTACTTTGGACCTATGGGTTGTAGAACAGGTTTCTATATGATCATGAGGAATATAGATAAGACAAAGGGTCTTGAGGTAGTAAAAGATATGATGAAATTTGTAATAGCATTTGAGGGAGAGATACCAGGAGCACAACCAGACCAGTGTGGTAATTATTCAGATATGGATCTAATAGGAGCAAAGAAAGATGTACAAGAATATCTTGATACTCTTCTTAATGCAACTTCTTTAAATGTAACTTATCCAGAAATAAAATCTTAAGATCTTAACGCTACTTAGGTATATAGGTAGTGCTAAAAATTTAATAGAATATCTAGATAAGAAAGATATACAAATTATATTGTGTATCTTTCTTGTATTTTATAATGTAGTATATACATTATTTTAAATACATTACAATAAAGGGGGAAAGCTTATATGAGTTTTCAATTACCAAAATTCGTACCGCCAGATTTCTCGCAGAGTGTTTTTGAAAACGTGCCAGATGTTAAAGTAGGGGAAGTTAAGAAAGATGGAGTTGCACCTATTGGTTTCTTAATAACTTCTATATTTCCTGAATATTTTAAAATTAAAGGACAATGGGTGCTGCCAACTCAAACATCTATAGAATGCACTGCAGTTGTTCGTGATAACAACACCGTAGAAATTGTGGAATTTAGAAATCTTAAAACTCACGACAAAGTTGTTTTAGGGAAAGTTAAAGATGGAAGTGAAGGTGTATATAAGCATACTAGTGGATTTGATAATTTACAAAGTATTGGAACAGGGAGATCTGTTGAATCTTCATTTTCAAGGGATTATAAAGAATTATATGAATTACTAGAATATGAAAAACAAAATAATGGATATATAGTTTGGGTTCTAGGCCCAGCTGTGGTTTTTGATTATGATACTAGAGCTGCTTTATCTGTACTTTGCTCCAATGGGTATGTTGATTCTCTTATGGCTGGGAATGCCATGGCAACTCATGATCTAGAGGGAGGGTTACTAGGGACAGCCCTTGGTCAAAACATATATACTCAAGAATCTGCTCCGATGGGTCATTATAATCATTTAGATCTGATAAATGAGGCTAGGCGAGCAGGCTCGATAGAAGCATTACTTGATGAAGGGAACATAAAAGATGGATTTATGAAAACCGCGATAGAGAAGAAAATACCTATAGTACTTGCTGGGTCTATAAGGGATGATGGGCCACTTCCACCGGTTTACCATGATGTATCTTGTGGACTTGATGCTATGAAAGAAGAAACCGATAAAGCAACAGTAATAATTTGTCTTGCTACTGTTCTTCATTCAGTTGCAACTGCAAATTTGACTTCATCTTATAGAGTTTGCGATGGAAAAGTAAGACCAATATATTTTTACTGCGTAGACATTTCTGAATATGCCGTTAATCAAGTATCAGTTGCCAGAGAATACATAGGTATTAAAACGATAGTTACTAATGTTCAAGATTTTGTAGTTAAAGTTCAAAAAAACTTGTGTTAATATTGCACTAAAATACATTATCATATCAGTTAGGGGGAGAATTTAAATGACTTTTGAGTTACCAAAGTTTACACCACCAGATTTCGGACATGAATTTTTTATTAAATCTCCGAACTGCAAAATCGAAAAAGTAATTAAAAAAGGGGTTGCCCATAGTGGGTATCATGCATTATCAATATATCCTGAGTATTTTAAAATAAAAGGTAATTGGATACTCGCGAGTGAAAGCCGTATGGATAGCGTTGCAATTGTTACTCCAAGTGGTGGCATAGAAATTGTAGAATTTAGAAATTTAAAAATTGGAGATAATGTTGTCGTAGGAAGATCTGAAGATGGAAGTGAAGGTATATATATGTATACTAATGGTTTCGTTACTCAGAAGGGAGAGGTTGATACCTTTGCATTTAGAACTGGGAGATCAAGAGAAACAGCCTTTTCTAAAGATTACGATGAATTATATAAGATTATGCAATATGAAAAGGACCACGCGGGAAAAATAGTTTGGGTCCTAGGACCTTCAATTGCATTAGATTATGAAGCAAGAGCTGCTTTTACTTCAATTGTTGAAAATGGATATGCTCAAGCTGTTTTATCTGGAAATAACTTTGCTACCTATGATTTAGAAAAGGCAATGTTCAAAACAGTTTCAGGTCAGGAAACCTTTGAGTCACGCGAAACTGCTCATTATAACTATATTGCAACTATAAATGAAGCTAGAAGAATAGGTTCGCTCAAACTATTGATAAATTCAGGGTTAGTTAAAGATGGTATATTAAAAGCTTGCCAGGAAAATGATGTTCCTGTAGTACTTGCCAGTAGTATAAGAGATAGGTATACATTGCCAGATGTTTATGATAATGTGTATGAGTCTCAAGATGCTATGAGAAAACATACTAGAAATGCAACTATGCTCATATGTTTATCATCAGTACTCCACACGATAGCTGCAGGAAATATGACTCCATCATACACTGTAAAAGATGGGGTTGTTAGACCAGTATATATATATTCTATTGATATACAAGAGTTTTCTGTTAACAAATTATCTGACAGAGGAACATTAGAAGTTAAAACGTTGGTTACAAATGTCCAAGATTTTATAACAAATGTAGCGGAAGGATTAATAAAATAATACTTAACAATTATGTTTGCTTAAATGATAGATATTAGAAGTATATACATTTTTATATAAAAAGGAAGCTTTTGTAAGTTTCCTTTTTCATTATTTATTAATCTTGTCATTGAAATCCGAAACAACATCAAGCATTGTAACATTTTTTAGAACATTTTCCATTGAGTCTTGTGCATCAAACAATGTTACTTCAATAACAGATTGAATATTTGCACCTATGGGACAATTTATGTTTGGATTTTGATGAACTTGAAATAAACCACCAGTGTCCACTACGTTTACCGCTTTGTATACTTCTAATAAATTTATATCTTCAATATGCTTAGTAAGATATGAACCTCCTGTTCCACGTTTCATATCAACAAGTCCTGCACTTTTAAGCATACCAAGTATTCTTCTAATTACCACTGCGTTAGTATTCACACTGTCTGCAATCATATCTGAAGTTGGCAATGGATTTGGATAAATGGATAGAAGAGATAGTATGTGGACTGCTACAGTGAATCGACTACTTATTTTCATAACCAAACTCCTTTTTAGCTAAATTTGATTTCTCTTTGCTCATCTACAATTAAAGTATATTTGCCAATGTTATATTTCCCAGTTCGGATTCCGGCTTCAAATAGGAACGTTGTACTCATTATAGTTACAACTAGAAAGAATGTCAATCATTTTTCTATTTCTAATACAGTTTTATTTAGGGGAGTCTATTATAAAATTTTATTTAATATAATATTTAATATAATAATATTAAAAAGGTAGGCAATTGATGAACCCTATAAAATTAAATAAGAATAATATTTTTCAAATTATTATTGGGTTATTAACAGTTTTATTATTAACATTAATTATTTTCATTGTATATAATCAAAATATAAACCCTATAAAGATAACAATGGGAGGACGGTTTTATGAACAATTTAGTGATAGTGAAGGGAAAGATACAGATAAGTATTTTAGACCATCAAAATTACCTTCTATTAATGATAGGGTTAATGGTTATAAATTTTTTGATAAGTTCTACGATAAAAAGCCCTATGAAATTACATTACCCAGTAGCCTTTTTAAAACTGCAGAGGATACAATAATTAATTACTTCAGTGTTTTAAGGGAAGCGGCGAACCCAATAGAAGGGAAGGGAGCAGGCTGCGGAACACTTGGCAATGCTCAAATACCCTATCCAGTGGCATATAATTTTTTATCATCTAAATATAGAGATAAGGTAAATTATACTGAGTATCTTAAATCTTTTGAAAATATTCTTCATATAAATCTAATAAAACTAAAAAAAGTTCCTGAATTAAATAAAAATTTAGATAAAATGAAATACTTTGCTGAGATTGAAACTATTAAAGGTACAGAAGATAATATCTCCAATTTTACTTATTATTATGCTCTTATTGAAATATTAAAAGAAGGTAATTTGTATAAAATTTCCGATGTTCAACTTTTTGGAGAGGATTTTTTATGTGCACCTTATCATGGTTGGACTCATAATGCTGAATCTGTAGTGGATATTAAATATGGAGATTGGTGTAAACTTGTAAAGGAAAGGTATCCAACAAAACAAGAAGGATATGTAAAAAATATATATTTCAAAGGTACAGATGGTAATGATTATAAGTTTATATTTTTTCAATTAACTAATGATACTGATATAGAGATATCACAATATAAAAAGGATGAAAAGGGGAATTGGAATTTAATAAAGATTGATCCTGGAAAATGTTTATAGAAAAATAGTTATACATATTTAAATATATTTCCTAAAGTAACCCCATATCAGATATAGGGTTAGTTTTTCATTGCGTAAGTAATATTGTGTTCTTGTAATCTACAATAAACGCTTCACCTTTTTTCATTGAAATATGACCTGAACTATAAGGTTTACCCTCCACGGTTATATAAACTTTTTTCACCATATAATAATCAGCAAATGTATTAGTAATACATTGAAGTATCTGATTTTCATAAGCACTGTAGGCATTCATTTCCTGTGTGAATTCTTTTGAAAAGTCAAGATATACCATATTATCTTTGTTTAAATAAAGACTTTTAATTTTTGTGTTATCACTAATTAATTTTCCTACATTATTATTTGGAACTTCTCTTAAATAGTTCTCAAATATTTTTTTGGTTATATCATTTGTGTTAAAGGAAAGTTTTTTATCTGTAACATAATTCATACTGTTCTCTCCATTTGGATAATAGAATTTAACTGTTTGAACTAGAGGTACCTTTTTCTCTATCTTACTTAATGAAGAAGTTACTTTACCATTATTTGCGTACATTGTCTTAACTAATCCAATATTAGCTGCATAATAATCTTTGGTCGTGTTTTCTTTTCTCACAGTTGTAACCTCTAAACATTCATAACTAGCTAATGGAGTTTTTATAGCAACTTTAACATTGGTTATAGTCCGTTTACTACCATCTTTCAATGCCCAAGAAGTCCCTTTGATAAGTGGCTGCTTTAGTAAAATTTCAGGGTTATTATTAATTTGGTAAGTGAAATTTTCTCTATAATAAATCTCATTTTTGGAAGAGATAAGTCTTAATTCTCCATCTTTATTTTCGAGTACTTTTATTGCCTCTGTACCACCATTGTTAACTATAATCTGTTCTCGGTTTCCTATTAAATAGTCCACATAGACAGAATAAGTGTTATATTCATTGCCAGCACCAGTGTACATATACTTTATGCCTTTTTCAAAAGGGTAGTAGTCACCTATATTAGCTGCTCGGGAAGTTAACTTTGAATTGCAAGCTTTAGGCGTTGTAATACTTGTGTTATTTGAAATAGTACTTTTAACTGTTGATCCTTTGTAACAACCAGTTAGTAAAACAAATGCAACAATAACTAATAAAATGCGAATGCTTTTTCTCATATCAGCACATGCCCCCTGTTTCCTTCTTTATATAAATTCAAATTCACACTAATATTGTACCCATTATTATCAGCTATTATAATACCCTTATTTGCTAAATAATAAAATATAGTTTTAATTGTGGAGGAGGGCTGTTACAGTGATTATTTTTAATATTCATTTGTATAATATTCTAGTATATAATTATCTAATATTTGGCTTAATTTTAATACAGATGTATGACTTAAGCCTTTTAATACGATAAGGTTTTCTAATTCTTCTCTTAAATTTTCTATAGTAAGCATGATATTACTCATTAACATCATTCCCTTCATAACTTATAATAACTTTTTATCAACTAATAGATTAATAATGATTGCACTAAAACAGAAATTTATTCTTATTTATAAATACGTTAGGGAAGTTAAATTTAAGGGGGGAAAACAGTAAAAAATTTAGAAGATTGATTATTAAGGTTAATAATATTTTAATTAACGTAAAAGTAGGAAGATGTAGAATTTAAAGATTGACAATTATTTACTTAATGTGTAATATATTGAATATGAATATATATTGTGATCAAATGTATATTTTTAAATCAAACAAAGTAAACGCTTTCACGTTAACGTGAACAAACTAATAAGAGGGGGTAATCAAATGGTAAAAAAACCATTAACAAGTGATCAAGTTAAAAAAATTTCAAAACAACTAATGTTAGCTGTATTAGCATCATCTATGGTGATGACAACGTGTTTAAGTGCCAGCGCTTCAACCTATAATTTAAGTTCTGTATCATTAGAAAACGCACAAAGTGTGGGAAATACAGTATCAATATTAGAAAGTAATGGGTGGTTGGAGTCGGCAAATGTTGAATGGGCTGAGGCTAAAGGAGCAACTGGGTACAATGTTTATTGTAAATTAGCAAGTGCTTCAGATTCTGAATATAAACAATTAGATAATCAATTAATTAGAAAATATTCATCATATTTTAGAGCAGATGTATTAGGTCTTTCACAAGGCGATTATGTGATGAAAATAGTGCCTACTATAAATAATAAAGAAGCTAGCTTAGAACAAGTAATTACAAAAACTATTAAAGTAAAAGCAAATACAAGAGAAGGTTTTGCTTTTGCTTCTGGATCACCGATGGGTACAGGCTCAGGTGGATATAAAGATGATGGTACAGTAGCAAGTAATGCTCAAATTGTGTATATTACATCAAGTAATGTAAATAAAGTAACAGCAAATGTTATAACAAATATTAAGGGAACTGAAACACTGTGTACAGGCATTACTGATATTTTAGCAAAACGTCAAAAGGGTTATGATAAACGACCACTTATTATTCGTATGGCAGGTGAAATTAAAGCTGCTGATATTACTGGACTTAATAGTACTGGATATTTACAATTAAAAGGGTGTTACAATGTTACATTCGAGGGCGTAGGGGAAGATGCTACTGCTTATGGATGGGGAGTTCTTATTAGAGATTCTCACAATGTAGAACTTAGAAATATGGGTGTCATGTTATTTCCGGATGATGGAATTTCACTTGACACAGGAAATGAAAACATTTGGGTCCATAATAATGATATTTTTTATGGGGCAGCTGGAAGCGATGCTGATCAAGTAAAGGGGGATGGCTCTTGTGATGTAAAAAAATCAACTTATGTTACAGTTGCATACAATCATTTTTATGATTCTGGTAAATGTTCACTTTGTGGTATGAGTGACACGGAAAATTTCTATGTAACTTATCATCATAATTGGTTTGATCATTCAGATTCAAGACAACCACGTATTAGAGTTGGGACAATTCACATTTACAATAACTATTTTGATGGAAATTCAAAATATGGGGTTGGGGTTACAAAAGGTGCGTCAGCTTTTGTAGAAGATAACTATTTCAGAAATTGTAAATACCCAATGTTATCATCGCTACAAGGTTCTGATATTTCTGGTGGAAGTGTAGGGACCTTCTCAGGTGAAGAAGGCGGTATGATTAAGGCATATAATAATAAAATAGAAGGAGCTACAAAGGTTGTTTATTCTAAGGATGATGCAACTCAATTTGATGCATATTTAGCATCGGCAAGAAATGAAAAAGTTCCAAGCACATATAAGTCTGTAAGTGGAGGAAACACGTATAATAATTTCGATACAAGTTCATTAATGTATAAATATGTACCAGATGCACCAGAAAATGTAGAAAGTAACGTTACTACCTATGCAGGAAGAGTAGATGGTGGAGATTTTAAGTGGAATTTCACAGATGCTGATGATGTAAAATCTGAGGTAAATACTGAATTAATGACTAAAATTAAGAGTTATAAATCTGAGTTAGTATCTGTTGGAGGAAATTCAGTAAGTGAAACAGCGACTTCAGTTAATGCAACTACAATTTTAAGTCCTAGTGCTAAAGTGACCACAGGTGGTTTAGTTTTAAAAACTGATGCTAACATTGCAAATGCAATTTACACTTCACCTTCAGGGACAACAACAGGTACTGGAACACAGGAAAGTCCAATGTCGCTTGAAACTGCAATCGCAACAGTAAAAGCAGGAGGCACCATTTTATTGATGAATGGTACTTATTCTTATAGCAAGCAATTGACAATACCAGTAGGAAACAATGGAACTGCTAGCGCATATAAGACAATAAAACCTTGCGAAGGTGCAAATGTAACATTAGATTTCTCATCACAACCATATAATATGGTAGATACAAGTTTAAATGCTAGAGGCCTTCAAATGGAAGGAAATTATTGGCATGTATATGGCATAAGAGTAACTGGGGCAGCTGATAATGGTATATTCGTATGTGGTAACAATAATATTGTAGAGTACTGTGTATTAGAAGCTAATAGGGATTCAGGTCTACAAATTAGCCGTCGTAGTTCTAACCTTGCAACTATGGATTTATGGCCTACTAACAATCAAATCATTAATTCTACATCATTTAATAATTCAGACCCTAAAACTGGAGAAAATGCTGATGGCTTTGGAGCAAAGCTAACATGTGGTGAAGGAAATGTATTCGATGGTTGTATTTCATACAATAACGTAGACGATGGTTGGGATTTATTTTCTAAATCAGAAACAGGTCCAATAGGTGCAGTAACAATTAAAAATTGTATTGCTTTTAGAAATGGACAAACAACGGCAGGTAAATACACAAAAAACAGTGATGGTAATGGATTTAAATTAGGTGGTTCAGGTATTGCAGGTGATCATTCAGTTATCAACTGTATTTCATTTGAAAATAAGAATCAGGGTTTTACAGATAACTCTAACCCTGGAACAATCACAGTAAAAAATTGTACATCATTTAATAATAGCCAAGCTGATGGTAAAAAGTCAAACTTTGACTTTGCTAGGACATCTGCTTCACATAATATTTTTGAGAATTTAATTTCATTTAGTAACACAAAAATTTCAAGTGATAAATACATTGGTGTTGCAACAAATTGTAGTTTCCAAAATGGTGGAAAATATTATTTGATAAAAGATAAACAAGATGTATACTCAAGTAATTTGGCAACTAGAGGGACACTAAACTCAACAGGTGTTAGCGCAGCAGATTTTGTAAGTATAACATCTCCAGCACTAGGTGCAAATGTTCATAAGTTATGGAGAAATGCAGATGAAACAGTTAATACTCAAGGACTACTAATGATGGCAAATTCAAGTCAATACAAAACAATGGGTGCTGTATTTGGTGCATCAAAATAAGTAAAAGCGAAAACTTATAAATAGTAGAGTTATTTACAGTAATAATTACAATAAAAATGTATGGTAAATTAATAATTTACCATATTTTTTTGTTTTTAATTAATTTTATTTTAATAAAGTAACTAAGTACCTCTGTTACTAAAGCTAAAACAGTTCCAACTGCAATTATAAATAGATAACCTATAATACTGGTTAAGTCACCCCAGCCAGGTGAAGTATTGACCATCACAATATAAAACATATAAATGATAGCTACTATGGTACAAAGGGTATAAATTATGAAGAAAATCCGTTTACCTAAAAAACCACCTATGCATGGAATTAAACCAGAGACTACAGATATTATAAGCAAACCCAATATAGGCCTAACTAATAGTTCACTTGCAAGCAAGACTCTGGTTGTAAGTAAACTCAAAAATACTATTATTGTATAAAAAATAAAAACCATAATCCACTGCCTTGTTCCTTTTTTGTGTAAAATAACTAGCCCTCCTTTAAGTACGAAATAGATTGTATATTCTTTGCCATAACATGCATATATATACTATAACATTAAACATTAAGGAGAGAAATTATGAGTAAACATAAAAGTGCTAAATATAAGCCGATGGGCCCAACTAATACACATTCCTATTTTGTTAGTAGTAATCCACCTACATCTTTTAATCCTATTAGTATATATCCAAGTATTGACGAAACTACTTTCGTAGGCCCATTCTCTAGTATTATAGGCGATGTAAGAATCGACACAGACGTATTTATTGGATGTAATGTAACACTTAGGGCTGATGAGGGTACACCATTTTACATTGGATCTAAAACTAATATTCAAGATGGAGTAATATTACACGGATTAAAAAATATAAAATTTACTGTTAATAAAAAAGAATATTCTATTTATATAGGAAAAGAAGTTAGCATAGCTCACGGAGCAATAGTGCACGGCCCATGTGTTATTGGAGGTAATACTTTTGTTGGATTTAATGCCATTGTTTTTAATTCTATTGTGGAAGAAGGCTGTTATATTGATTTGGCAGCTATTGTTACAGATGGAGTAAGGATACCAGCTAATAGATATGTTCCTGCTGGAGCTATAATAAATACTCAAGAAAAAGCTAATGCTTTAGAAATGGTATCACAAAGCAAGGAGGAGTTCGCAAAAGAGGTAATCAAATCAAATGTCGAACTTTCACAAGCTTATTCTCATTTATAAATACTTCAAAGAGGTTAAATTTAAGGGACGGGGAATAATAAAAAATTTAGAAAATTAATTATAATATCTAGATTATATTAACGAAGGCAAGCTAGGTATATTATTATATATCTGTTATAATAGAAACAAATATCTGAATATTTGAAAAAATTGGACGAAATTCAGTGTAATCATTATCTAATGAAAAATAAATTTAAGACTTTTACCAGAGCATAAAGTAACTATTCACATGATGAAGAGGAGGATTATTATTATGAAAATTCAATTCTATGGAGCAGCAAAAACTGTTACAGGTTCATGTCATATTTTGCACATAAACGGAAAGACTGTTTTGCTTGATTGTGGTTTATATCAGGGCAAAGGTGAAAAAGTATTTGCAAATGAGACATTTGATTTTAATCCTAAAGAGGTAGATTATGTAATTTTATCACATGCCCATATAGATCATAGTGGAAGAATACCGCTACTTTATAAAATGGGATTTAAGGGTGAGATTTTATCAACGCAGGCGACAATGGATTTATGCAGTATTATGCTTCCTGACAGCGGGCACATTCATGAATCTGAGGTTGATTGGAAAAATAAAAAAAGAAAGCGTCAGGGATTAAAAACTTTAGAACCATTATACACATTTAAATTAGCAGAACTTTCTCTTTCACTTTTTAGAGCATTTCCATACGATGAAATGATAGATGTTTTTGATGGGTTAAAAATAAGATTTAGAGATGCAGGCCATCTTTTGGGTTCAGCGATTGTTGAATTATATATGACTGAAAAGGATCAAGAAGAAGTAAAACTTGTATATAGTGGTGATTTAGGTAATTTAAATAAGTCAATTATAAAAGATCCAACCATTATTAATCATACTGATTACTTGATAATAGAGACCACATACGGCAACAGAGTTCATCCTGAGATTAAGGAAGATTTAAAGGCGTTATTAAAAATAATTAAGGAGACCTTTGCAAGAGGGGGGAATGTTATTATACCTTCATTTGCAGTAGGTAGGACTCAGGAAATCTTATATGAATTAAATAAATATGTAGAAAATGAAGATTTGAAGGATATTAAAGTTTATATTGATAGTCCTTTAGCCATTCAAGCAACAAAGGTATTTGAGAGCCATAATGAGGATTATGACAATGAAGCTAAAGAACTTGTAATGAAGGGGGAGTATCCTTTTAGATTTGATGGTTTGAGATTTTCTGTTTCTGCAAGCGATTCAATGGAAATAAATAAAATTCAAAGCAATGTAATAGTTATCTCTGCAAGTGGTATGTGTGATGCAGGTAGAATAAAACATCATCTTAAATATAATTTGTGGAGAGACGAATCATCAATTGTTTTTGTAGGATATCAAGCAGAAGGAACCTTAGGACGAAATATAGTAGGTGGGGCAAAAACAGTTAAGATATTTGGAGAACAAATTGCTGTTAAAGCTCACATTTATAACTTAGAGGGATTATCAGGACACGCTGATAGAAATGGATTATTCAACTGGATAGAAGGGTTTATGGACAAACCAAAGGAAATTCTGCTTGTTCATGGAGATAAGGAAGCTCAGGAGAGTTTTAAACAGTTATTGGATTCTAAAGGATATAGCACAAGAATTGTTGAAAGTGGAGAGGAATTTTATATAAATGAAACAAATAAAATTAACAAAACTGATAAAATCGAAAAAGCTTATGGTGTCGATAAAGCTTATAAGGCTTATGAAGCTGAGAAAGCTGATGAAGATTTAAGAAAAAAATTGATAAAAGATATTAAATCAATAAATAATATTGAAGGGCTAGAAAAGGGAGATTTGCTTGATATTATAAAAGATATTATTTATGATTAAAAGTAAGCTAACAATATTTTAAAATAAAATTAATATTTGAACTTCAATTGAATTATAATAAAAATGAAAGTCCTGAATTAATTCAAGACTTTTATTTTTTAAAACTATTTTATTTTGTAAAGGAGAATTTAATAATGAAAACAGCCTTAAAAGAAAGAAAGGATGTAGATAAGTCACTTACTTGGGATTTATCTTCACTTTACAAAACGGAGAAGCAATATAATTTAGCGTTGCAAGGGTTAGAGGAACTTACGGTAGAAATAGAAAAAAACTATAAACATAAATTGAACAACGCTAATATTATAAATGAGTGTTTGGACAAAATGAGGGTTGTTATGGAAAGTGAAGATCTTGTAGAAAATTATGCAAGTCTTCAAGTTTCTACAGACCAAGCTAATGTAGAAAATCAAGCTAGATATATGAAGTCCATTAACGTATTAGCTGATTTAGAGAGCAGACTAAGCTTTGTAAAAAGCGAAATTAATGAAGTAGATGATAAAATAATAGAACAAGCGATTGAAGAATCAAAAGAAAATGAACATTATTTACGTGAGATAAAAAGATTTAAAAAACATTCATTACACCCAGAAGTTGAAAAGGCATTATCCGCTTTATCTGGAACATTAGATTCTGCTTATTCAACATATGAGACAACTAAATTAAGTGATATGGATTTTGAAAATTTTATTGTAGATGGCATCGAATATCCTCTTAGCTATGTACTTTTCGAAGATGAATGGGAATATGAGACTGATAGTAAAATTAGAAGAGCGGCTTTTAAAGCATTTTCTTCAAAACTCGGAGAATATAAACATACAGTAGCAGCACTTTATCAGACTCAGGTTCAAAAGGAAAAAACAATAGCCTCTCTTAGAGGATTTGATTCTGTTATAGATAGTTTATTATTTCCTCAACAGGTAGAGAGAGAATTATATGATAGACAAATAGATATAATCATGGAAAAGCTAGCACCACAGATGAGAAAATATGCAAAATTAATCCAAAAAATTCATAATATTAATGAAATGACATTTGCAGATTTAAAGCTTGAAGTAGATCCAACCTATGAGCCAACAATATCTGTGGAGGAATCAAAACAATATGTTGAGGGAGCATTATCGGTTTTAGGTGAAGATTATGTAGAGATGGTAAAAAAAGCTTATGACGAAAAATGGATCGACTTTGTTCAAAATAAAGGGAAATCAACAGGTGGCTTTTGTGCTACTCCTTATGGTAGTCATCCTCTAATTTTATTATCTTGGACTGAGAAAATGAAAGAAGTATTTGTACTTGCTCATGAATTAGGTCATGCAGGTCATTTTACGCTAATTAACAAAAATCAAAATATTTTTAATGCGTTGCCATCATTATATTTTATAGAAGCACCATCTACTATGAATGAGATGCTTATGTCAAATTATCTTATGAAAACAAATGAGGAGCCTAGATTTAAGAGATGGGTTTTATCTTCTATGATAAGCCGTACTTATTATCATAACTTTGTAACGCATTTATTAGAGGCAGCGTATCAAAGAGAAGTTTATAAAATAATAGATGCTGGCGGAAGTGTGCAGGCCGAAAATCTTAATGAAATAAAAAAAGGGGTTCTTAAAAAATTCTGGGGAGATTCTGTGAAAATTGTTGATGGTGCAGAACTTACATGGATGAGGCAGCCACATTATTATATGGGACTTTATCCATATACATATAGTGCTGGACTTACAATAGCTACGCAGGTAAGTAACAGAATTTTAAAAGAAGGTAAGCCTGCTGTAGATGATTGGAGAAAAGTATTAAAAGCAGGAGGAACTAAATCGCCCATAGAGCTTGCTAAAATGGCAGGAGTAGATATAACAACTGACAAACCTCTATTAGATACTATAGAATATATAGGAAATATAATTGATGAAATAATAAAACTTACAGAAGATATGGATGTTATTCACTAAAATTTAGGCATACTAGGTGTAGTTGTGGCGTTTATTGTTAGGGATACGTTTGTATGAATCAAGCCTTTTAGTATGATGAAAGACTAGCTAGGTATATAATAATATATCTGTTATAATAGGAATAAATATTTGAATATTTCGAAGAATTAGATGAAATTAAAATCAAAACATTATTATTTTAAAATAAAAAAGTAATAGAAATAAGATTATATTAAGGATGTGGGTTAAATGAGCAAATTAGAAAAGATAATTGAGTATAATAAAAATTTTGTAAAAAATAAAGATTATGAAAAATATATAACAACTAAAATACCTAAAAAGAAAATGGTGATATTAACCTGCATGGATACTAGATTAACAGAATTATTACCAAAGGCTATGAATATAAAAAATGGTGATGCAAAAATAATAAAGGATGCAGGAGCAACTGTTATGCATCAGTTTGGTGGTGTAATGAGAAGTATATTAGTTGCAGTATATGAATTTAAAGCGGAAGATATTTTTGTAGTAGGGCATCATGGTTGTGGAATGAGTAATTTAGATACAACTGAGGTTGTTAATAAAATGATGGATATGGGAATAAAAAAAGAAACATTGCTAACATTATACAATGCAGGAATTGATGTTAAGCGTTGGCTTCATGGATTTGAATCAGTTGAGGGCTCTATAAAAGAAAGTGTAAGTAGGATAAAAAGTCATCCTCTACTTCCAGAAAACATAAAAGTACATGGGCTTATTATGAATCCAGAAACAGGAGAAATAGAAGTTGTGATAAATGGTGATGAATAGATACAAAACAAGAATAGGATGTGAAATTTGTGGATAGTGAAAAGCAACAATTAAGTGTTGAAGTGGCACGACTATATTATCAGTCAGATTATAGCCAACAACAGATTGCGCTACAACTTGGAATGTCAAGACCGACTATATCTAGGCTTCTTCAATATGCCAAAAAAAAAGGTTATGTAAAAATTAGTATTATTGATCCATTTGATGATTTAGATAATTTAGCCTATGAATTAAAAGAAAAATATGAATTAAATGATGTTCATGTTGTTTTCTCACCTAGGGATGATTATGTTTCTAGCAGAGAATATATTAGTAAAGAAGCAGCAGAATATTTACAAGGAACCATAAAGAATGGAGATATTATTGGGGTAAGTTGGGGAACAACAATGTATGAAGTTGCAAAAAGACTTATGCCGCAAAGTGTTAAAGGTGTAGAAGTGGTTCAGTTAAAAGGTGGAATTAGTCATTCAGATGTAAATACATATGCATCAGAAACAATTGCTCTTTTTGCTGAAGCTTTTAAGACGGTTCCAAGATATTTGCCTCTGCCGGTAATTTTTGATAATGCCATCGTGAAACAAATGGTAGAAGAGGATCGTCATATAAAAAGTACTATGGAAATGGGGATTCAAGCTAATGTAGCTATCTTTACCGTTGGAACTGTTCGTGATGGAGCTTTACTTTTTCGTTTAGGTTATTTAAATGAAAAAGAGAAAAAAATTTTAATGGAAAAGAGTGTAGGAGATATTTGTTCACGCTTTTTTGATGAGAATGGTGAAATATGTGATGAACAAATTAACAATCGTACCATAGGGATATCCATAGATGAGCTTAAACAAAAGGAGAAGTCTATTTTAGTTGCAGGTGGTAAACTAAAATTGAAAGCTATCAAAGGAGCATTAAAAGCTAAAAGTGCCAATATACTAATTACAGATCAATATACTGCAAAGAGACTTTTAGAATAATATTTGAACAAAATTTCATGTATAGCTTTACAAAGTTTCAAAAAAGCCTTATTATAAAATTATAATAAGGCTTAAAAAGGAGGGTTATAATTAATATGGAATATGAAAAATTAGTTTCACAGGCTTTACAGGCAAGAAAAAATGCATATGCTCCTTATTCTAATTTTAAAGTTGGTGCAGCTGTACTAACTGATGACGGAAAGATATTTACAGGGTGTAATATTGAAAATGCATCATATGGTGCTACTAATTGTGCTGAAAGAACAGCTATATTTAAAGCCGTTTCTGAAGGTTATACAACTATTAAGGCAATTGCTATAGTAGGAGTACAAAATGACTATACTTATCCTTGTGGTATTTGTAGACAAGTAATAGCTGAATTTGCAACAGACGATACTAAAATAATTTTAGGTAAAAATGATACTGAATATTTAGTTAAAACATTAGATGAAATATTACCAGGAGCTTTTACTAAGAAAGATTTAGGCAAGTAAGAAAATATCCTGTTGATGGTTAACACGAATAATCAAACTTAAAAGCATATTTTTATAATTGTTAAAGTAAAACAATTATACAAAATATGCTTTTATTTTCGAAATTTAGTTATATGATTTTATAACTACTTTATCCTTAATATAGAAGTTTAAAATAGTCAAAATCTAACTATAAAATGTCTTAAATAAATAAAATGAACAAAATTTCACTTTGCTCTTTACAAATGTTCAAATAAGATTTATTATAAAAGTATAATAAAGATGAAAAGGAGATTTACAATGAATATTGCTACAATTATTGATCATACTGAACTTAAACCAGATGCAACTAAGGAACAAATATTACAATTAATAAAAGAGGCAAAAACAAACAAATTTTCATCCGTTTGTGTAAATCCAAAATGGACTAAAGAGGCAAGCCTAGGATTAAAAGATAGTGGGGTCAGTGTATGCGTTGTTATAGGATTTCCACTTGGTGCAAACACAACTGAAACAAAAGCATTTGAAACAAGTGATGCAATTAAAAATGGAGCAACAGAAGTCGATATGGTTATTAGTATCGGTGAACTAAAGGATAAAAATTATACATATGTTGAAAATGATATTAAGGCTGTTGTTGAAGTCGCAAAAGGAAAAGCGCTTGTAAAAGTTATTATTGAAACTTGTCTTTTAACAAAAGATGAAAAAATAAAAGCTTGTGAGCTCGCTAAAAAAGCAGGAGCAGATTTTGTAAAAACATCAACAGGATTTTCAAAAGGTGGAGCAACTGCTCAAGATGTTAAATTAATGCGTGAAACAGTAGGGACAGAAATGGGTGTAAAAGCTTCAGGTGGTATTCATACCAAAGAAGAGGCTACACAGATGATTAATGCTGGTGCAAATCGTATTGGAACAAGCTCAGGTATTTCTATTATTTCATAAAAAATGAAAAGGAAATTAACAATAATATTACTTATTGTTAATTTCTAAAATAATTTGCCTTTTGTGTAAACGTTATATAAATTATGTAAATATTTAGGGGGAATCAAAATGAAATATATTATTGGAATTATAGGTTTAATTGTTGTCTTAGGCCTTGCATGGATTACTAGTGCTGATAAAAAAAAGGTAAAATACCGACCTATCGTTGTAATGGTTATTTTACAATTCATACTTGGATTTATATTGCTAAATACTGGTGTTGGTAATTTTTTAGTAGGTGGAGTAGCAAGTGGGTTCGGCTTATTGCTTAAATGTGCTGCTGAAGGCGTAAATTTTGTATTTGGTGGATTAGTTAATGATAACCAATTTACATTTTTTATAAGTGTTCTTTTGCCAATAGTATTTATTTCTGCTTTAATTGGAATTCTACAGTATTGGAAGGTATTACCGTTTATAATTAAATATATCGGATTAGGGTTAAGTAAGATTAATGGTATGGGTAAGCTCGAATCATATAATGGAGTAGCCGCTGCTATTCTTGGTCAATCAGAAGTATTTATTTCAGTTAAAAAAGAACTAGATCTATTACCAGAGCATCGTCTTTATACCCTTTGTGCGTCAGCTATGTCAACAGTATCTATGTCAATAGTTGGTTCTTATATGGTTCTTTTAAAACCTAGATATGTTGTAACAGCTCTTATTTTAAACTTATTTGGTGGATTTATTATATGTTCAATTATAAATCCATATACAGTAACAGCAGAGGAAGATATATTAGTAGTTAAAGAAGAAAAAAAGCAATCATTCTTTGAAATGCTTGGCGAATATATTATGGATGGATTCAAAGTAGCCATCATAGTTGGAGCAATGCTTATTGGATTCGTAGCCATAATTGCTATGATTAATATGGCCTTCAAAGGTGTTTTTGGTATTTCTTTTCAAAATATACTTGGATATGTATTTTCACCATTTGCTGTTTTAATGGGGGTACCTTTTAAGGAAGCAGTACCTGCTGCAAGCATAATGGCAACAAAATTAGTATCAAACGAATTTGTTGCAATGACTAGCTTAGCAAGTATACATTTAACCGCAAGAACAACGGCTATTGTTTCTGTATTCTTAGTTTCTTTTGCAAACTTTTCATCCATTGGAATTATTGCAGGAGCAGTTAAAGGACTTAATGAAAAACAAGGTAATGTTGTTGCTAGATTTGGTCTAAAACTATTATTTGGTGCAACTTTAGTTAGTGTATTAACAGCAACTGTTGTTGGTTTAATTGTATAAGACAAAAGAAAGAAGGGGTTAAAATGGAAAAATTTAAAAGGATTCATATTATAGTGATGGATTCAGTCGGTATTGGTGAATCACCAGATTCAAAGGATTTTGATGATTTCAATGTTAATACATTAGCTCATATTGCGCAGAAGAAAAATGGACTTAATATGCCCAATATGGAAGCCCTGGGATTATCAAACATTTATGAAATAAAAGGCGTAGAAAAAGCAATTCATCCAAAAGCTTACTATACAAAAATGCAAGAAGCCTCTTGTGGGAAAGATACAATGACAGGTCACTGGGAGATGATGGGATTATATATCGATAAACCGTTTCGTGTTTTTCTAGATGGTTTTCCAAAGGAGTTAATTGAAAGGATTGAAACTTTTTCTGGTAGAAAAATTATAGGAAATAGACCTGCTAGTGGGACAGAAATCATAAAAGAACTTGGTGAAAGGCAGCTTAAAACTGGAGAGTTAATAGTATATACATCGGGAGATTCTGTGCTGCAAATTGCTGCAAATGAAGAAATTATACCATTAGATGAATTGTATAAAATTTGCGATTATTGTCGCAAGATAACACTAGACAATCCATATAAGTTAGGACGAATTATTGCTAGGCCATTTGTTGGTAAAACTGCAAATACTTTTAAGAGAACTTCTAATCGTCATGATTATGCGTTAAAACCTTTTGATAAAACAGTAATGAATTATTTGAAAGATGATAATTTAGACTCTATTGCAATTGGAAAAATTTCAGATATATTTCTTGGAGAAGGAGTTACAAAAGCAATTAGAACTACATCTAACATGGATGGTATGGATAAATTAATAACATTATTAGATGAAGACTTTCATGGCATTAGTTTCCTTAATCTAGTGGATTTTGATGCAGTTTATGGACATCGTCGTGATCCAATTGGTTATGGTGATGCATTAGAAGCTTTTGATAAAAGGTTACCGGAAGTCTTCGAAAAATTACAAGAAGATGACTTATTATTAATTACAGCAGATCATGGGAATGATCCAACTTATCGAGGAACAGATCATACAAGGGAATTTGTCCCACTACTTGCTTATTCAAAACGGTTCAAGGAAGGTAAAGATTTAGGAGTACGCAAAACATTTGCTGATATAGGGGCAACTGTTGCTTATAATTTTAATGTTAAAATTCCAAAGTATGGCGAAAGCTTTTTAGAAAAATTAAAATAAAAGGGTGGTAATAAAAATGAGAATGGTAGATGTAATTTCAAAAAAACGTGATGGTAAAGAATTAACAACTGAAGAAATTAATTTTTTTATAGAAGGGTACACTAATGGAAACATCCCTGATTATCAAGCAAGTTCACTCGCAATGGCTATTTATTTTCAAGATATGAATGATCGTGAGAGGGCAGATTTGACTATGGCTATGGTTAATTCTGGTGAAACTATTGATTTATCAAAAATTGAAGGTATAAAAGTAGATAAACACTCAACGGGTGGTGTGGGCGATACAACAACACTAGTACTTGCACCGCTTGTTGCTGCTTTGGATATACCAGTTGCTAAAATGTCTGGACGAGGTCTTGGACATACTGGCGGAACAATTGATAAATTAGAATCTATAAGTGGTTTCCATGTAGAGATTACAAATGATAAATTTATTGAATTAGTTAACCGTGACAAAGTTGCTGTTATTGGTCAAACAGGGAACTTAACTCCGGCCGACAAGAAATTATACGCACTTCGTGACGTTACTGGAACTGTTAACTCAATTCCACTGATAGCTAGTTCTATTATGAGTAAAAAAATTGCATCAGGAGCTAATGCAATAGTTCTAGATGTTAAAACTGGTGCAGGAGCTTTCATGAAAACGGATAAAGATGCAGAAAATTTAGCTCATGCAATGGTTCAAATTGGTAATAATGTAGGAAGAAATACCATGGCGATAATCTCTGACATGTCACAACCTTTAGGATTTGCAATTGGTAATGCACTTGAGGTAAAGGAAGCCATCGATACATTAAGAGGAGAAGGTCCGGAAGATCTTACAGAACTTGTCCTAACACTTGGAAGTCAAATGGTAGTGCTTGCTAAAAAAGCAAAAACATTGGAGGAAGCAAGAAAAATGCTTCTTGAAGTAATAAAAAATGGTAAAGCACTAGACAAGTTTAAAGTATTTATTAAAAATCAAGGTGGAGATGAATCAGTTGTAGATAATCCAGATAAATTACCACAAGCTAAATATAAAATTGATGTCCCTGCTTTAACTAGTGGTTTTGTATCTAATATGGTAGCTGATGAGATTGGTATTGCAGCAATGTTACTTGGCGCAGGTAGGGCAACAAAAGAGGACAAAATTGATTTAGCAGTAGGATTAATGTTACGCAAAAAGGTTGGCGACAAGGTAGAAAAGGGTGAAACTCTTATAACTATCTACGCAAACCGTGAAAATGTAGAAGATGTAAAGGCAAAAATATATGAAAATATCTCTATTAGTGATCATGCAACTAAGCCAACATTAATCCATGAAGTTATTACTAAGTAGTGTGTGAAAAGGGAAAGTGTATAGATGCTTTAAATTCTAGCGCTATAAGTATTGGGTTACTATCAGGGGTTTGGATCATACTAAGTACTAAACTTGGACTTATGGCTTGGGTTGGTTTTATGGGATGTACTAGTTATTATGCTGCTGGAAATCGATTTGTAAAAGGATGGAAGAAATCAGTGATATGTAATATGTCTGGAATTCTTTGGGCGATGATTGCTATTCAGTTTTCAAATATGCTTCCTATACCAGAACCAGTAGCGGTTATGACTACCATTATTTCATTTTTTATAATTGCGCAAGCTAAAATTCCATTTTTAGCATTTATTCCTGGAACTTTTGTAGGCTGTGCTTCCACTTTTGGAATGAATGGAAATTGGAAAGCTACAATAATGGCTTTATTAATGGGATCAGTTTTAGGAATAGTCTCAGATGTTGGTGGAGTTTTAATTAAAAAACTAACTGAGAGAAAATCAGATAAGACAATATCACAAGTTTCATAAAAAAATTATTGAGAAAACTAAAAATAAAGTTGACATCATATGATGTTAACTTTATTTTTATTTAAAAAAATTAAGTTTGTTTTAGATATCCTAATTTAACGAACTTTTTAAATTAGTTTATATGTCGAAAATTTAACATTTATGGGGTTTAACAAAGGTATAAAGTAATTAATTTATCAAACGATATACTAATTGAAGGAGAGAGAATTTATAGTAATACATATAAAAGTAAAATACGACAAATCTAGACATTAACAATATAACAATTAGTAATAAAAATGATATTGATTGGAGTGGATAAGGTTGATTAAAAAATTGTCTTTCAAAATGAAATTATTATTTACCATTTTACCAGCAGTAATAATTGGAATGTTAGTTCTAAGTTACACGGCCTTTTATCAGTTTAAGAAAACTATGGAAAGCGAAATTATTAGCAGTAGGGTAGAAAACACGAACGGCTTGTCAGAAAATATAAATTCTTGGTTAAATGGAAAGCTTCTTGAAGTAAGAAGTTCTGCAAATACACCTACAGCCAAATTAATTAATTCGAATTTAGGCGCTGTTGATAAATTTAATTCAGAGAGAATTAAGTTTTTAGAAAAAAATTATCCTGGTGAATACGATAATGCAGCGGCTACACTATTTAATAATGATGGAAAATCTAGGGCGCAATATTCTAATGGAAAACTTGTAAATGGTGATGTGTCTGAAAAACCATGGTATAAGGATTTAATGAGTGGTGCACCATATCTTATATCAAATCCAGTAGTATCAAAAGGGACTGGTAAAACTTTAGTAGTAGTGGGGGTTCCAATAAAAGATCCATCTGACAAAACTATAGGAACAATTATATCAGGAGTTAATCTTTCCTATATTCAGGATAAAGTTAAAGCTTTTAAATTTGGAGAAAAAGGATATAGTTTATTAATTGGAAAAGATGGAACAATTCTTGTAGATCCAGACAAAGAATTAGTGATGAAAAAGAAAATATCAGATATACCGGATGCAAACATGCAAGCGTTAGGTAAGGATATGCTTCAACAAAAATCTGGTATATTCAGATTTAGTAACGATAATGGGAAATACATAGTGTTTTATAATAAAGTTCCCTTAGCTGGTTGGAGTGTAGCTAGTGTAGTAGATGAAAGTGAACTTTTTGCTCCTGCTCAAAGGATGATGATAACTTTACTTTTAATTACGTTATTAATTGGGGTTATACTTGCTTTTATAATTGTGTTAATTGCGAAACGAATAGCATCACCTTTAACTAAATTATCTGAGTTCTCTGAACAAATTGCTTTAGGGAATCTTAGTAATAAATTAACTATGAATCAAAATGATGAAATTGGAAAAGTGGCAAATAGCTTGAATGGTACTGTAGCTAGCTTGAAAGATATGATAACATCAATAGGCGAGTCAGCTAGTGAAGTTGGATTACTGTCAAATAATTTATCATTAACAACAAAAGAATCTGCACGTGGAACGGAGGAAGTTTCTCAAACTATGCAAGAAATAGCTAGTGGAGCTGTTAAACAAGCTGAAAATGCAGGTAAAGCAACAACGATAACAAGCGAGTTAGCAAAAGATATAAATGAGGTTCTAGAGCAGTGCAGATATATGACAAATGTTGTAGAAAAATCTATGAAAGTAAGCAATTCGGGTGCACAGAGTATCAAAGATGCAGTAGATAGTATGGAAAGTATAGCTAAAACGAATAGCTATAATGTTGAAAGAACACATGATTTGTTAGAACAATCAAAAGAAATTGGGCAAATAGTGGATGTAATAAGTGATATAGCAGCACAAACTAATTTGCTGGCACTTAATGCAGCAATAGAGGCTGCAAGAGCTGGAGAACACGGAAAAGGTTTTGCTGTAGTTGCAGATGAAGTTAAAAAACTTGCCGAGCAGTCAAGTGAGGCTTCAAAGCGTATAGTGGAACTTATAAATGGAGTTCAGAACCAAGTTGAAACTATAGCTGTAACAATGGATAAAGGTACAAATGAGGTAGTGAGTGGTGTTCAAGTTGCAATCCAAGCTGGTAAAAATTTCGCTGAGATAGAAAAAGTTTTCGGTGAACTAGCTTCTACTGTACGTGATATGTCACAATCTACAAGTGCTATGTCTAAGAAATCAGATGTTACGGTTGAAGCTATAGATAGCTTTGCTGCTATATCAGAAGAAAATTCTGCTGCTACAGAACAGGTTACAGCATCCACTGAAGAGCAGACAGCTAGTATGTACCAAATAGGAGAAACAGCCAATAAATTGGATGATTTGGTTGAAAGACTTAAGGAAACGGTTAATAAATTTAAATTATAAGATGCCAATTGGCATATATAATGGTGTGAGAGGTCGGCTAATCAAATAATGATTAGCCGACCTCTTTATTGTAATGGATATTTTTAATCTATAATATGCATATTGAGTGGCATCATTAGATGTTTTACTAATATATTGTATGCAGTATCACCATCGCCTTGTTTAAGATAATGGAAAAATTGCTCATGCTCATCTAAAGTACTGTCAATACGCCCAGTAAGAGAGAGAGCTGTTGACGTTGTTAATTGGATCAAATACATAAGCCTTTGAAACATTTGACTGAATTCGCTATTGTCTACATAATTAATTAATGCAAGATGAAAATTGTGGTCATAATCCATAAAAGATTTATGTGAGTCATTAGAATTTTTTGTATTTTTCATACGATCTAACAGCTTACTTAAAGTTTTTATTAATTGCTGTCCTTTTTTGCTTTCTATTTCACTTGCAATTATATGGGTACAAAATCCTTCTATTGCACATCTTATTTGAATTGATTCTAGCATATCCTTTTCATTGAGTTGTCTTATCATAAATCCCTTGCTTGGAATAATTGTAATATATCCATCTTGGCTAAGACATTGAAGAGACTCTCTAATAGGAGTTCTTGAAATGCCTAATTCTGCTGCTAGTTTTGTTTCTGAGTATAGGACATTAGTATTAAGCTTCTTTGTGAGAATTTGATCTTTCACATAGTTGTAAGTCTGAGTTTGTAATGAACTTTTTGTATCAATATTTAAATTAGCCATAGTGTACACTCCCCTATATTACTATCATATACTAAAAAATATTTAAGGTCAATAAAAAATGCTTGACAGTATACCGACACACCGGTATACTGGTAACAAGAAAGTAAATGGTATTAAAATTAAATTTTAAGGAGGAAATATTATGAACTCATATAAAATGGGAAACTTAAAAGTAATCGATTTAACAAAGGTGTTAGATCCTAAAACAGAAAGTAGAAGATGTGGACTTACTAGATTTAACACAGGTGGACCAATTCCAGATTTTCATACAATTATGGATTTAACTAGTCATTTAGGAACTCATGTAGAGTGCCCATATCATCACAATGATAATTGGTCAGATGTAGAGTCACTTCCAATTACTACATTTATGGGAAGAGCGATTTACGTTAATATTACACATATGAAATCTAATGAAAAAATTAAGGCGATTGATTTGGAAAAGGCTTGTGGGGATAGAATTAAAGAAGGCGATATTGTAATCTTAGATTCACCTATGAAACTTGCTCCATTTACACCAGCATCCAATACAGAAGATGACAAAAGACTATTTATTTGCCGTGAAACTGCTCAGTGGTTGAAAGAAAAAGGAGTAAAATGTGTTGGCTTTGGTGATGGTGTATCAATTGAAAGCAATAATGAAGATGTAAAAGCTTTTCATGATGTATTGATGGAAGTAAATGTTGTATTTTTAGAAGTGTTAAAGAATTTGGAAGAATTATCTGTAGATACATTCTTTATGTCATATTCTCCACTTCCGATTATTGGTTTGGATTCATGTCCAATTCGTGCATATGCAATTGAGGGGTTAATAGAATTTTCTAAATAAAGAGAGGGTGCAAATATGAAAATAGCGATAATCGGTGCAGGTGCTATGGGGTCAATCTATGGTGGTTATTTATCAAAACACAATGAAGTTTATTTGGTAGATAATAATAAGGAGGTTGTAGATACAATTAATAAAGATGGATTAAAACTTGAAGAAAATGGCTCGGATGTATTATATAGGCCGAAAGCTGTTACATCAACTGACGGAATTGGAAAAGTGGATTTGCTTATTTTATTTGTTAAATCCTTATATTCAAGAGTAGCACTGCAAGAAAACGAAGGAATCATTGATAGTAACACTTATGTCATGACACTTCAAAATGGTGCTGGTCATGAGGATATTTTATCTGAGGTAGTCCCAGTTGAACGTATTATTATTGGTACAACAGAGGATAATGGTTCTATTCTTAAAATAGGACATGTTAGACATGGTGGAACTGGAAGAACAAATATTGGAATGCTCGCTGAAGATAAAAATGATATGCTTAATACATTAAAAAAATGTTTCGACGATTGTGGCTTTGATACAATAGTTCAAGATAATATTCAAAAATTAATATGGGATAAGTTATTTACAAATGTATCACTTAGTGCAGTTACTGGTGTATTACAGGTGAAAATGGGGTTTATTGCTGCAAATGCTAGTGCATGGAATTTGACAAGGCAATTAGTAAAAGAAGCAATAGCAGTATCGAATGCAATGGGACTTATATTTGATGAAGAAATAGTACTAGCAAAGGTTAAGAAAGCTTCAGAGGATTCTCCTAATGGATGTACTTCTATTTATACAGATTTAAATAATGGAAGACTAACAGAGGTAGATACAATAAGTGGATCAGTAGTGTCTGCAGCTAAAAAGTATGGAGTAGAAGTTCCGTCTCATAAATTTATTGTGAATATGGTTCACGCTATGGAACAAAGAAATAATTAAAAAATTTAAATGATTAAAATAATTGAAACAAGGAGATGTTTAATATGATATTTTCATCTATTTATTCAAAGGATGACGTTACGAAGTATCCAAAAGCCATTCAAACGGCTATTAAATATTTAAAAGAAAACGATTTTACAACTATGAAAGTAGGAGTTTATGAAATTCAGGGAAAGGATATTTACGCACAGGTATTTGACGCACAGACAGAACCTTACGATAAGAAAAGACCAGAAGTTCATGAAAAGTATGTAGATGTTCAGTTCATTGCTTCTGGAAAAGAAAGATTGGGATTTACTCCTGATATGGGCAAATATGAAGTTGATGAGAGAATCGATGATAGAGATTTGATTTTTTATAAGGGTGTTGAAAATGAAGGATTTATAGAAGCTACACCAGGATGTTATTGTATTTTCTTCCCGAGTGACGTACATAGGCCAGCAGTAATGGCTGAAGAAGCTATGATTGTGAGAAAAGTTGTTGTAAAGGTAAAAGTAGCATTATTAAAGTAAGAAAATATTATTTTTTTACTTTCTTTAAAATGAAAACGGTTTAAATATTTTTATTTAAAAAAAGGGGATGTAGATATGATTCAAAATACAAAAACACTCTCAAATATTCCATGTCAACGTTGGTTTCGTATTATTCCACCAATCATCATTGTTTATATTGTAGGTTTTATGGATCGTACTAATATAAGTTTTGCGATAGCGGGAGGAATGAGCAAAGAACTTGGAATGACTGCAAGCATATCTGGACTTGCTGCAGGTATATTCTTTATCGGATTTCTTTTTCTTCAAGTTCCAGGAGGATTGCTTGCAGAACGTAAGAGTGGTAGGAAACTTATAACTTATGTGGTTATAGTATGGGGTATTATAGCCACACTTGGTGGGTTTGTTCATAATGTAAATCAATTACTTATAATCCGTTTTTTATTAGGGGTTTCAGAAGGATGCGTTTTACCATGTTTGCTTACCATGCTAAGTCATTGGTTTCCCAATGAAGAAATTGGAAGGGCAAATGCTCTTTGTATAATGAATGTGCCAATAGCATCTATTATAACAGGACCACTTTCTGGATTTATTTTAGCTAGCTATAGTTGGAGATATGTTTTTATAATAGAGGGCATATTATCCTTATCTGTATTATTTGTATGGCTTCCAATGATAAGTGATAGACCAGATGATGCTAAATGGATTTCAAAAGAAGAAAAAGATTATATAAATCAGAAAATGCTAGAACAACAAGAAAGTGTAAAAGGAAAAATATCAGAAAAAGTTGGGTTTAAAGATATATTCCAAAGTAAAAATATGTGGAAGCTTGTACTATTAAATCTATTTTATCAAACTGGAATATATGGATTTTCATTATGGTTACCTACAACGCTTAAAAATCTAACTAATTCGGGAATGGCTATGGTTGGTATTTTGTCTATATTTCCATATATAGGTACTATAATTGGATTATATGTATTTGCTAATCTCTCAGATAAAAGTAAAAACAGAAAAAAATATATAATTATACCTATATTAAGTTTTGCTTTATGTTTATATTTATCTGTTCTATTTAAACAACATATGTGGGTTTCGTTTGCATTTTTGGTTGGTTGTGGAGTGTTTTTACAGGCAGCAGCGGGAGTGTTCTGGACAATTCCTCCAACTTTGTTTAGTGGAGATATGGCAGCAGCTTCTCGTGGGATTATAAATGCTTTAGGAAATTTAGGTGGTTTTTTAGGACCATATATAGTAGGCTGGTTTATTCAAAAATACAACTATGATTTTGCAATATACTTTCTTGTATGTTCATTAATAACAGCGGCCTTGATTACTTTAACTTTGCCTAAAAATTTAGGCGGAACTACTAAAATAAAGAATCAAGAATCAGTTGCAAATGTAAAAATTTCATAAGTGCTTAAATGTAAAAGGGGATAGAATTAACATGTTCTAAAAAGAACATAAAAATACAACACAAAGGGATTCCCAAAGGAATCCCTTAAAACATATCTAGATTAAATTATATCCTTTTTCTTCTTTGAAATATATAATAAGCATATGAAAATAATAACTAATGAAATGATTAGTGTAGTGATAATTCCATAATATTTGCCTGCAAAACCACTTGAGGAAACATGTTTTATGAGTATCCCTAAATAAGCCCAAAATATAACTATACCATAAGGAATATCCTTATTTTTTAGAGTTGTAGCCATTCCAATAATAAGACCAACTAATAAAACAACTATTGTTAATATCTGTTCTGATAAGCCCCCGGGATTCCACCCTAAACTAACAAGCAGTGTGGTAGCATTAGCTATTGTTGCTACAGTAATCCATCCAAAATAAACGCTAAAAGGAAGTTTTACAAATAACTTTTCCTTTGAGGTTAGTTCTATGGAGTTAATTTTACTATTAATTTTAATTAAGCAAACCAGTATTACTAACATTAAAATCATGGAAAGAGGAATAACTTTATACTGCCAGCTAAATATCCATATTGCATTGGTTAGTGAAGATATAATAAAATAACCATCAATAAGTTTAACTATATTTTTAGTATCAGTTCTCTTAAAAAGTCCCAGCTGATAAACTACAAATCCAGCAAGTAATAGGTATATTATTCCCCATATTGCAAATGTAACACCAGTAGGTGCAAATAGATTAGGATATGAATCAGAAACTCCACCAGTTGTTATTCCATTAATCGGTAAAATATTTGCTAATGCATTAACAGTAATCATGAGAACAAAACTAAGCACAGTAAAAGTTTTTAGAATTTTTACTCCTCTTTCCTTAGACATTATTAAATCACTCTCCAATGTTATTATTTATAATGATACTCTTAGTTTACTAAACGTTCTCATTAAATACACCATAAATATAATTCGATTTTAACATTAATTTTATATGCTTAAATAAACATATAGGTGTTATTCGAAGTATGGTATTATAATAAATGGACAAAAAACAAAAAATAGTTCACGGGGGAGCGATATAATTTGAAAATTTTTATCAAGAAAAAATGGAAATATTCTCTACTGCTTATTCCAATAATAATTATAATAATTGCAGTATATTCAAACGATTATTATAGAGCCATGCCGGAAGTCAAAATTACGCTTCAATCAAATGATAAGGTTGAATATACTGGTTCACCTTGGATTGAATACACTGCTAAAAACAAAATAGTTACGAAAGGATTAATTATATATCCTGGCGGAAAAGTTGCACCGCAGGCTTATGCACCTTTAGCTGAGAAAGTAGCGGAGTCTGGTTTTAAAGTTGTAATTGTACCAATGCCATTGAATCTTGCTGTATTTTCTCCTAATAAGGCAGAAAAAGTAATAGGGAAATATCCGCAAATTAAGCAGTGGTATATAGCTGGGCATTCCCTTGGAGGGGTTATGGCATCACAATTTGCATACAAAAACCAAGATAAAATTAGTGGATTAATACTCTTAGCGTCATATCCTCAGAAAAGTAACAATCTATCATCAAGTGTAGTAAAAGTTTTGTCAATGTATGGGACTAAAGATGGGTTTATTGGAAAAGATAAGATAGATGAGTCTAAAAAATTATTGCCGAAAAGTACAAAATTGATTCCTATTAAGGGAGGTAATCATTCTCAAAATGGTTGGTATGGATTTCAAAAGGGTGACAATAGAGCTACAATAACGAGAGATGAGCAACAAAATATTATAGTTCAATCTATAGTTGAATTTATTAGTGAAAAGTAGGGAGCGAATAACAAACATATTAGATTGATGATTATGAGAATGTGATCGCTAAAATCCAGAAAACATTTGATAGGGGTGGTACCATGAAAAACATAATAGAAGTTAAGAATTTTGTAAAGAAGTATGATAAATTTACAGCAGTAGACAATGTTTCATTTGAGGTAGAGGAAGGAAGTATATTTGCATTTTTAGGCCCAAATGGAGCAGGTAAAAGCACAACTATAAATACACTATGTACCATATTCGATAAGACATCAGGAACATTAACCATTGATGGAAAAGATGTTTCACATGAAAAGGATGCAGTTAGAGGTGTTATTGGGGTTGTTTTTCAGGAATCAACTTTGGATAATAAAATGACGGTTCTTGAAAATTTAATTATGCATTGTCATTTTTATGCTATACCAAAAAGTGAATTTAAAGAGCGTATCAATTTCGTTTTAAAGCTAGTGGATTTATTGGAGTGGGAAAAAGCAATGGTAAGCAGTTTGTCTGGAGGTATGAAACGGCGAGTGGAAATAGCAAGATCATTATTGCACTACCCAAAAGTATTATTCTTAGATGAACCAACTACAGGGCTTGATCCTCAAACAAGGGCTCACATGTGGGAATATATTGTAAAGCTTCAAAAGGAAAAGAATATTACCATTTTTTTAACAACACATTACATGGAGGAAGCCGAAATCTGCAGCAAAGTTGCAATTATGGATGGTGGTAAAATCGTTGCAATTGACACGCCATATCGTTTAAAACAGCAATATAGAAAGGATATGGCAAATATTTCAACCAAGGATGAGCAAGGTCTAGAGGGATTGCTAGATAATGCAGGGTTTAAATACATGAAAAAAATAGATCACTATTCAATTGAAGTTGATAGTATACCAAAACTTTTGGATATATTAAGTCAGCAAAAAGAGCAGATAACAGATTTGGAAGTTAAAAAAGGTACATTGAATGATGTATTCTTAGAGATTACTGGAAAAGATATAAGAAAGTGAGGAATTTATGGATATTATAGTAGCTTTATGGTTTAGAAATGTTAAAATTTTTACTCGAAATCGTGTTCAGCTTGTTTTCACGATTATCATGCCATTCTTCTTTTTATATGTGTTTAGTGCGATTTTTAAAAATGATACTATTCAAAATCCTGTAAATTACATGCTAGCGGGTATTGTGATAACCACTGTCTTTCAAACGTCACTTACTATTGCCACTAGTACAATTGAAGATATTGTTTCAGGATTTATGAAGGAAGTGTTAGTAAGCCCAGTTAAAAGAATTCAGATTGCTGCAGGTCAGCTATTATCAGCTGCGACAATAGCAACTATGCAGGGAATTATTATCCTATTCATTGGTTATTTTATAGGCCTTAAATTTACATCAATTGTAACACCATTTGCGGTAATTGCTGTGATGATTGTGGTTGGACTTGTGTTTTCAGGGTTAGGATTGTTTTTAGCGACGCTAGTTAAAGATTCGCAAACATTTCAAATTGTGGTGACTGCGATTACAATGCCGCTTACATTTCTTTGTGGTGCATATATTCCGCTTTCATTGTTACCAAAAGTATTGCAATATGTTGCATATATCAATCCCATGACATATACAACAGCGTTTTTCAGAACTATTATACTGGAAAAGACGTCTTTAACAACGAATCAATTGATAGCAGAGCAACTTGCTTTTAAAATAGGTAATTTTGTAATTACACCAGTCATCAGCATGGTGATTGTACTAATTTTCGGATTGATATTTTTATTATTATCAACTTTTGTTTTCTCAAGGGTGGATTTTTCAAAAATTAATCGATCAAAAGGTAAAGAGGCTGATATATTTAGTTAGAGTTAGAAAAAATAGAGTTATTGGATAATAATTTATCCAATAACTCTATTTTTATCTAAATGTTAATAATTCAAAAATAATTTGTTGTATATTATGATTCCAATATTGAGTTAGTATCATCTTCATCTATACCGTCTTGTTTTGCTTTTATTGACATGTTGGAAATTACAAAAGCTAGTAAAGTAGGTATAAGCCATGAAAATCCAGCACTGGCTAGAGGAATAAATTTAATGAATCCAATGCTGCCAGCATATACAGCGTTTATGGTGTCTAAAATACTTATAATTAGAGTGGTGTATATAGTTATAGCAACGACTTTATTATTTTTAACTTTATCACCAAGCAACGTAATAATTATTAGAACAATTACAATTGGGTATAAAATTTGTAAAACAGGACCTGCAAATGTAACTATACTATCAACGTCGTTTGTAGCTATTAATCCACTTACTACAGCCATAATAATAGCAGCGGTTTTGTAAGATAATTTGTTTTTTGAAAGATTAGCGAAAAATTCTGCTCCACTTGCAAGTAATCCTATAGCAGTTGTTAAGCATGCAAGTGCAACACATAAACTAAGAACAACTGAACCAATACTTCCAAGGTCTAACTTAACAAGTTCGGTAACTAGAGTGGTTCTCGCTATATTTTTTGGGAACAAAGTACTTGTTTGTGTCCCTAGATACATAAGTCCACCATATACAAAGGCTAAACCAGTTACGGCGACTATTGCTGATTTTATAGTCATCTTCATTATATCTTTTGCATTTTTATAACCTTTTGCTTTAACAGATGAAATAATTATTCCTGCAAATATAACAGAAGCCATAACATCCATTGTTTGATAACCTTCTATTAAAGCTTTTGAAAATCCATTTTTATAAGATGTATTTACAATTGGTCCAATAGGGTCTATTATTCCTTTAAATATAATTATAGCGAGCATTAATAAAAGTGATGGTGTAAGTATTTTACCAACGTTATCAATTATTGAAGAAGGTTTAAGTACAAATGCAAGTGCTATTAAAAAATACAATATAACTATTATGTTTTGTGATACGGATGGAAACAAAGGATGTATTCCAAGTTCGAAGGTTGTTGCAGCGGTTCTTGGAATTGCAAGTAACGGTCCTATAACAAGAATTAAAGCTACACTTGTTATTACAGCAAATTTTTTACCTACTCTATTTGCCATTTTTTCATAAGTACCATTAATCTTAGCACAAGCTATTATTCCAATTAGTGGAAGGCCAACTCCTGTAATGAGAAAGCCTGTAATCGATGTAAAATAGGCACTTCCTGCTGCTTTTCCGAGGAATGGTGGAAAAATTAGGTTCCCAGCACCAAAAAACATTGCAAATAGTGCAAAACCTATAATTAGGGAATGTTTTGTTGAACTCTTCATTTATATGTACCTCCTGATGAATATGTTTATGTAGAAAATATGTATTTAGTCGTGTATTACTGTGGAGAGTGTAGGGGTTATTAACTAATAAGGTGGCTTTTTTATGTACCTTAAATTTTATATAGGTGTATTATACCACAAATAGTATCGATATGTGCATTATTAAATTTGACACAAGTATCTATCTGCTTTATAATCTAATGAGGATAAAAAATATAATTATTTAATTGAAAAAAATGGTAAAAACAAGGGAGCGAAAAATTAATTGATAAATATTATTAAAACAGCAATTCTAACTATATTAATATCATTTGCATCAGGATTATTGCTTGATTATTACAAGAACTTAGGACCTAGAATATTATGTAATATACGAAAAGGTAAACCTACAGATATAGATAGCGAAGAAGATTGTGGATATGTTATTACGGTTAAGAATCCATCAAATAGGACAATTCATGAGTTAACTATAAATATAGGCTCACAAACTAAGTTAAGGAGTACAGATGCCCAAATAACAAGAGGGTTAAAATTTGATTCTTCAATAAATGATAATATTTTAGAGGTTTATATCCCCTTTATAAGTAAGGGTGATGAGTTTTCAGTTACAGTTTATTTAGAAGATCAACATAATAAGCCTGTTATTGTAATTAAATCACCAGAAAACTTTAAGGAAATATATTCTGGGGAACAAAATGAAATCCTAGCATTATTGCTAAATATACCGACGAATATAAAACACCTAATATCCAAGGAAACGAAAAAATCTGAAGAAGTACATTCTGTTGATAAAGAGGATTTTACAACAGTTATGAGTAAGGTAACAGGTGATGAACAAACAATAAATAAAAGTAATAGGGAAGTATTCCCTGAAAATAAGAAGCTTAGCAAGAATAAAAAGAAAATAATTGTTGTAGCAATTATTTTAGTTTTGATTGGTGGAGTTTCTGGGGAAGTTTATTCTAAGATGACTGCTGGAAATACACCAATTCCAACTGTAAAAACTGTCGTTCCCCAAAAGTCAACGGTTGAAAAAGAGTCATCAGGACAATCAACTGAAAATAAAGGTACAAAAAAATCGGTAGACAAAACAAATGAAACTACAAGTACCAAAAAATCGGTCGACAAAACAAATGAAACTAAAGGTACAAAAGCAGCAACAGAAAAATCAACTGGAACTGCAGGTACTAAAGAATCAACAGCAGGAACTACACCTGCGGCTGGATCAAAAGAAGGAACAACCGAAACTATACCTGCGGCTGGATCAAAAGATGGAACCGCCGGAACACCAACAGCTGGATCGACAGATGGAAAAACTGAAACTACACCGAATGCAGGATCAACAACGGAGACTACACCTGCAACAGGTGGAACTACAGGTACAACAGGTGGCACAACGGGTAATTAAATTATCAGTAACATTAGCAGGATTTATAGAAAAACATTCCCAAAAAAATAATTTAAAATACAATGAGCTTTATGTAATATAGCTTAAATAAAAAAGCTGAATCTTAATAATAAGCTCTCTTTAAAGTGGATAGATTAAAAAATCTGTCCACTGTAAAGAGAGCTTTTGTTATGTGAAGAATCAATAATTTATAAATTAGATACCACTAAAAAAAAATAGGTATATAGAAAATTTTAATATGTTCGATAACTATAATATACGGATAGTAATCATTGTAATCATAAAAAGATAATTGAAACAAAATATAATGATTATAGTATTAGAAATAGCTTAAAGGGGTAGATATAATTATGAAAGATGTAAAAGTTTTAATTGTCGACGACTCACCTTTCCAAATAGCATTATTAACAGATGTTCTCACTGAAAGTGGATTTGATGTAGTTGGTGAGGCAAAATCTTTAGAAGAAGTTATTGAGGAAGTTACAAGAGTTAGACCAGATCTAGTAACAATGGATATGACTCTCCCAGGAACAGATGGATTTGAATGCACAAGAGCCATCCACAAAATTGATAAAGATATTAAAGTTATAATTGTTAGTTCGATGATGGATGATGAACTTGTAAGAAAAGCCAAAAAAACTCATGTGTGTGGATATATTCAGAAACCTGTTGATTCAGAGGAATTATCTTTATTAATAAATAGAGTTATGGCAGATGAAGAATTATATTTAGAGCTTGAGAAATTATATTCAGATGTGTTTAAAGAGGCTTTATTAAATATTTTTAATAAACTTACAAAGACGGTGCCAGAAATTACAGATGAGAGTAATGATAATATTGCTATACATAGTGAAGGCATATCAATAGTTATGGGGATTACAGGTAAATATTCAGGTAGACTAATTTTGGATTTGGCCTATGAAACAGCTTCGAACCTTGCAACAATATTATTAAAAAGAGATCCTAAAAACGATGAAGAGTTACTTAATGTTATGTCAGAAATAGCTAATATGTTTGCAGGAAATGCATGCTCAATGATAAATAAGAAAAACAAATTGTTTGGTCTAAGAGTTGCACCACCAACAATATTTCATGGTGAGTCAATAAATATATCAAAGGCAGAACTAGAGAATACCTTTTCTGCTATTGTAAAATCTCAGTTTGGAAATTTGACTATAAATATAGGTTTTAATAGAGGTGAAGGGGAATGGATGTCAATCATATAAATCCAGTTTTAGAATCATTCAACATAATACTACCACAATTGGGGTTAAATGAAATTAAAAAAAATGG
This sequence comes from Clostridium estertheticum, assembly GCF_026650985.1. Lineage (GTDB taxonomy): Bacteria > Bacillota > Clostridia > Clostridiales > Clostridiaceae > Clostridium_AD > Clostridium_AD estertheticum_C. The sequence goes on along the minus strand of NZ_CP086239.1, from coordinate 1,769,306 downwards.
AATTAGTGTAAAAGGTAAATATATAAAAAGCAAAGGCGTTGTGATTATTATTGGAATCATTGGAGATGTTAAAGGTAATATCATTTATGGTATGAGTGTTGACACTGCAAAAAAAATTGCATCAATAATGATGATGGGAGCACCTGTAGATAACTTTGATGAGTTGCCACAAAGTGCTATCTCAGAACTTGTTAATATGTTAACGGCAAATGTTGCAATGAATTTTTCAAAGGATAATATAAACATAGATATCTCTACACCAACTTTGATTGAGGGTGATTTTACAGCAAGTAGTAATGCTGATAAAGTTCTTTGCGTTGAGATGAGCGTAGATGGAATGATTATTGAAGTTAATATTTCTTTAGAAAAGAATACAATATAGAGGTATATATTTTAAATGGTAAAAATAATAATCAAAAAGAGAGCAAATTATATTAAATTCGCTCTCTTTTAATTTTAAATTTTAATCAATTCATATTCATTACTGCCTAAATTCAATTTTACAGCATGATCAATTGCAACTTTCCAATTGGTTTCAGGGCTGACATTAGTGAAATGGTCATGATTTTTTTCATCAGCTTTATCTAGGATACTTCCTGGTATAATAGGTTGTGCATTTACAGCATCAGCGCAAGCAACATCTAGTGCAACAGGATCAAAGGAAGCAAACATACCTACATCTGGAACAATTGGCACATCGTTCTCTCCATGACAGTCACAGAAAGGTGATACATCAATGACTAGACTTATATGGAAGCTTGGGCGACCATTTAGAACTGCACATGAGTATTCGGCAATTTTTTTATTCAAAATGTCATTTGACTCATCTGATGCAGGAAGAACAGCATCCATAGGACAGACACCAATACAGCGACCGCAACCAACACACTTATCGTGATTAATAGTAGCCTTTTTTTGTGTTAATGTAATAGCATTGTGGGCACAGTTTTTAGCACATTGACCACAGCCTATACAGTCATCATGAGAGATATACGGCTTTCCACTACTATGCATCTCCATCTTACCTGCACGAGATCCACAACCCATACCTACATTTTTAAGAGTACCACCAATACCAGCTGCTTCATGTCCCTTGAAATGAGTTAAAGTAATAAATATATCTGCATCCATGATAGCATGACCAATTTTTGCCTCTTTCACATATTCACCACCTACAACAGGAACTAAAACTTCGTCGGTGCCTTTTAATCCATCTCCAACTATAATGTGACAGCCTGTAGAGAATGGAGAAAAGCCATTAACATAAGCGGAATCTAGATGGTCAAGTGCATTTTTTCGACCACCAACATATAAAGTATTGCAATCAGTAAGAAATGGTTTTCCACCTAATTCCTTTACAATATCTACTATTGTTTTAGCGTAATTTGGGCGTAGGTAGGCTAGATTGCCAGGTTCTCCAAAATGAATCTTAATAGCCGTAAATTTTTTATTAAAATCAATTTGACCGATCCCAGCTGTTTTAATTAGACGAGTCAATTTTTGTTGCAAATTTTCTTTAAGTGTCGCATGCATATCGGTAAAATATACTTTCGATTTTTCCATGTTCAATAACCTCCAAGGTTTATATCTTTTTATTCTTAAATAAGAATAGCTTTAGTATTTTAATTGGTTTGTTTTTACTAGTATGCTTACTCATTAACCTTAATTATATATGATATTACAAAAAAAGAAAACAGGCACCTTTATGATAGATACTATACAAAAGGTGCATGTTAATATTGAAATGATTATTTTTAACTTTTTTTGTCTAATTTGGATTCATCATCTGAAACAGCTTTTTTATTAAAAGTATCACCAATTGCTCCACCAACGCTCCCACAGGTTTTTGAGCTGTAGTTGCTCCAGTCACCATCCTCAGGTGTTTTTATTCCCATAAGTCTAGCTTGCTGAGTTTTATTTTTTGCTCTATTTATTATTTCATCCATAAAAACACCATCCTATTTTTGTTATATATTTTATTGTTTGAATTTTGTTTATAAATTATGCAAGTAAGATAAATCATATTTATAATTTTAAAATATTAATTTCAATTATTGGATATAATTAAAAGTTAGAGGATAGAAGATAATATACTTAACTAATACAAACTTAGGGGGTGATTAATTAATGCCAGATATGTGGATGTGTGTAGGGAATATACGAGGTGCTACAGAAGGAAAGCTATTTTTAAGTTATGGAGAGGTTTTTACAGTGATAAACAAAATTAGATTAACTAGCATAGATAAAGACATAAAACTATTTGTAAGTAATGATGAAATAAATATATTCTTTAAGCATATAGAGACCAGCTACCCAGTATATGGGGTTTGGACAACAAAAGGTTATAACAATTGTTTAAGAAAACTATTTAATTTAAAGCCTAAAAAAAAATTAAGTTATAGTAGAGTAAATCTAGATATTTTTGATAAGGTTACTCTTCATAGAATTTACATAGAACTATTATTATACCTTTACAAAGTAAAATCAGATGAGCTCCTTATACAATTTTCTACAATAATAAGATATCAATTAGAGTCTTTAAAGATGATTTATAAAAATAAAGATTTAGTTAATTTTGATGAAGAGTTTGAGCAAACAAAAATACAGTTTAGAAAAATATATGAGTTCTGTAATTCAATAGAACTTAAAACTAAGCAAATTGAATTAGAATATAGAAGGAAAGTAATTAAAGAGCAATTGGAGAAAAGAAAAGAAATAAATAAATTAAATATATTAATGTTAGACGAAATCAATAAAATGAAGAATTAAAGAACTATTGCAAGAAAACAACTGCTGAAACTTAAATTTTAGTGGTTATTTTTATATGTTTTAATTAATCACAATGAAATTAATTAAAACAATGCTGAATTTCAAAATAAAATGAATCATATTAAAGCTTTTCTAAAACTAATATAAAGATAAGATAAGCTTAAACGATAATATAGATAACAAAATAATTCAAAAGAATGCAAGGGGTGAGGGCATGACAAAATTTGCAATGAAAAAAAATATAAATTCTACAAAGGTTAAAAGCATTAAGACCCTAATACTTATTTCTATTTTACCCGTAGTTTTAATATCATTAGCAATCATTGGTATTTTTTCTATTTATACTTCTAAAAAACTCATAACTACAGAGATTCAAAATAGAATGGAACATCAATTGCAAGAAAACATTAATCTAATAGATAAAGATATGCAAAAGCATAGTCAAATAGCAGTTGATATAGCTAAAGTTATTGGAACTAGTAGATTGGAATTAAACAAGTCAACAATTATAGAAACTCAGAAAGAAGTGCTCTCTACTAATAAAGATACATTGGGAGTGGGGGTTTGGTTTGAGCCATATAAATACAAGAAAGATATAAAATATTTTGGACCTTATGCATACAAAGAAACAGGAACGTCAAAGGTTACTGAGGATTATGCTACTGAGCAGTATAATTACCCCACGCAACCTTGGTATATTATAGGCAAAAATATAGAAAAAAATATTGCTTGGAAGGAACCTTACTACGATGATAATCTAAAAATGACTATGCTAACAACTACTGCACCAATATATGATAATAAAAATTTTCTAGGTGTAGTAACTGCTGACATGAGCTTAAACACGATACAAGAAAACATTAAAAATATTAAAGTAGGTCAGACAGGAAAAGCAATGTTACTCGGAAAAAATGGAACATATTTGGCAGGTGTTGATAGAGAAGTAACAATGAAAGGTAAAATCACGGAAGATAAAAATACAAGCATAGCGAAACTTGGAAAGGATATTTTACAAAATAAAGAGGGAATATCTTATTATGAAGATGATAATGGTAAAAATTTTGTATATTACAAACAGATACCAGAGCTCGGATGGAGTTTAGTCTTATCAATTCCACAAAAGGAACTTTATTCTCCAATTAATAAACTATTGTTTAATATAATTATACTTATTCTAATTACTTGTGTATTAGTGGTATTTGCAGTTAATGGATTTAGTAGATATCTTACTAAGAATATTAAAGAGGTAAATGACCTTTCACATGCAATTGCAGAGGGTGATTTGACCCAGATATTAAATGTTAGAACTGAGAATGAACTAGGCTCAATGGGAAACAATTTAAATAGAATGACCAATAATTTAAGAGAAATAGTTAAAAAAGTTACTGAAAGTTTAGAGCAAGTAGTAGCAACATCAGAGGAACTTACAGCAAGTTCTGATCAAACACAACAATCGGCACAGCAGGTTTCGCTAGCTATTCAACATGTAGCCCTTGGTAGCGTGGAGCAGGTTACTATAACTAATGATACAACAAAAATTGCAGAAGAAATATTTATAGGTATGGAACAGATATCAAACAATATACAAGCAGTGACAAATATTTCTTTAGAGTCATTTAAGAGAGCAGAAAAAGGTAATGACATAGTATATTCAGCTATAAAGCAAATGAATAATATTAGCGACAAAGTTGCGATGTCTTCAAAGGCTGTGTCAATACTTGGAGATAAATCAAAAGAGATCGGAAGTATAGTATCATTAATAACTTCCATTGCTGGTCATACAAATTTATTAGCACTAAATGCAGCAATTGAAGCAGCAAGAGCTGGTGAACAGGGCAAGGGGTTTGCGGTAGTAGCTGATGAAGTTAGAAAATTGGCAGAGCAATCTGCATCAGCAGCTGGGAATATATCAAACTTAATAAATGAGATCCAAAAGGAAATAGTAAATGCTGTTAAAGCTATGGATAACGGTACAATTGCAGTTAAGGATGGCATAAGTATGGTGAATCAGGCAGGCAAGTCTTTTGGAGCGATATTAGAGGATATAAATTATATAGCTTCTCAAATGCAAGATGTGTCTGCAGTAACAGAAGAAATAGGTGCAGGATCGCAGAATATGTTAGGAGCTATTGAGAATGTGGCTAAGATTTCTACTGAGTCTTCAGAAAATGCTGAAAATGTAGTAGCAGCATCAGAGGAACAGACAGCACTAATGAAAGAAGTGGCTAATGCTGCTGAGAATTTAACACAAATGGCCGTGGAACTTCAAAGTTTAATGAGTAATTTTAGATTATAGTAGAAGATAATTCTACATAAAATTATTATTATAATTGCTAATTTTACTGTACAAAAAAGCAATAATAGTTATATAATTGTAATAGTTAAAGAAGGGAGATAATTGTTTAAAGTTCTAAATTTATCAGTTTGAAATATATTAATCATAGGGGGATATTTATGAAATGTAAAAAATTAGTTAGTTTAGTTATGTCTATGTCAGTTATTGCTATGGCATTTGCGGGGTGTTCAAGCTCAGACAAATCTGCTACCAAACCAGCTACAACTACAAAAGTAGCATTTAAAGACGGAATGGTTACAGATACAGGAGGCGTTAATGATCAATCTTTTAATCAAGGATCATGGAAGGGACTTCAGTCATTTGCTAAAAACAATCCAGGTGCTCAAGTTAAGTATTTAGAATCAGTCCAGAGCTCGAATTATCCGTCTAATTTGAACCAGTTTGCTAGCAATAAATATGACCTTGTTTGGGGAATTGGTTATTTAATGGTGGATGCAGTAAGAGCTTCTGCAAAAGCGTATCCTAATGTAAAGTTTGCAGTTATTGATGATGCAATGACACCACATATGAGTAATGTTACTGGTGTTATATTTAGAGCGCAAGAATCATCTTTTCTTGTTGGATATATTGCAGCACTTAAGACTAAAACTAACAAAGTTGGATTTATTGGTGGAATCACGGGAAATGTAATTGATCAATTTGAATACGGTTATAGAGCTGGCGTTGCATATGGTGCAAAAGAGCTTAAAAAAACTATTACTGTTAATGTTCAATATGCAAACTCGTATAGTGATTCAGCTCTCGGCAAGGCAATTTCTCAGAATATGTATGCAAAAGGCGCAGATATTATATTTACAGCTGCAGGAAATGTTGGACAAGGTATGGTTGCTGAGGCAAAGAGTGAAAATAAGCTTTGTATAGGTGTTGATATGGATCAAGCATATCTTGCACCAAACAATATGCTTACTTCATCATTGAAAAATGTTAGTAACGTGACAGAAGCACTTTCAAAACAAGTTAAAGATGGAGTAAGTGTTGGAGGAAAGACACTTAGTTATGGTCTTAAGGATAATGGTGTTGGAGTTCCATATACAGCACAAGCTATAAAAATGTGTGGACAGGATGTCCTTGATAAAACAAAAAAAGTTTCTGCAGATGTTGTGAGTGGTAAGATTGTTCCTCCTTACAATAAAGCTACCTTTGCTACTTATAGTAGTACATTAAAATAATTATTAAATAGTAACCAAAAAAGAATGAATAGATTTAATTAAATACACTAAATTATGAAAACTCATGATTTAGTGTATTTAATATAAGATATAAAAAAAGGAGAATAAACCATGGAAGATCAACAATATGCTGTGGAAATGAAGTCTATCTATAAATATTTTGATGATTTTTGTGCGCTTTCCTCGATAGATCTTAAGATTACTAAAGGAAGTATACATGCACTTTTGGGTGAAAATGGGGCTGGAAAGACAACTCTTATGAATATCCTTTATGGACTTTATACACCTGATAGCGGACAAATACTTATAAGTGGCGAGAGTGTGGAAATGAAAAATCCAAATGTTGCAATAGAACATAAAATTGGAATGGTCCACCAGCATTTTAAGCTTGTGGGGAAGTTTACAGTAATTGAGAACATTATTCTTGGGAAAGAGGTAGTTAAAGCCGGCTACATTTTGGATATTGCGAAAGCTCGTAGGGAAGTTAAAAAATTATCAGAAATATATGGACTTGATGTTGATCCTGATGCAAAAATAGAGGATATATCTGTTGGAATGCAGCAAAGGGTTGAAATTTTGAAGGCACTATATAGGGGCGTAGAAATTCTTATTCTTGATGAGCCTACTGCTGTTTTAACACCTCAGGAAATAGAAGAACTGATTAAAATTATGCACAATCTTACCGAGGATGGTAAAACAATAATTATTATAACTCATAAGCTAAAAGAAATTAAAAAATCTTCACAGTATTGTACGATCATTCGCCGTGGGAAATATATAGATACGGTTGATGTGAAAAATATTACTGAGCAGGAGCTCGCTTCCATGATGGTGGGAAGAGAAGTTAACTTAAAAGTTAAAAAGACAAAAGCTAAGCCTGAAGATGTTGTATTTACAATAGATAATCTTATTGTTGAGGATAGTAGAAAAATAGAAAGAGTAAAAAATTTCTCTCTTGAAGTTAGAAAAGGAGAAATAGTTGGTATTGCGGGCATTGATGGTAATGGCCAAAAGGAACTTGTTGAAGCAATAACTTGCCTTAAAAAAGTGAAATCAGGAAAAATTTCTATAAATGGAGTAGAACTACAAAATACATCTCCACATAATGTTATTGAACACGGAATTTGTACCATACATGAAGATAGACAAAAGAGGGGGCTCATTCTTGATTTCCCGGTGAAGTATAATTTTATAACTGAAAAATATAATAAGCCTAAATTTTCAAAGCACTTTATTTTAAATAATAAAGCAATAAATAAATTCACCCAGGATTCTATCAAGAAGTATGATATTAGACCAGAAGATTGTGCATCAAAACCTGTGGGTGCATTGTCTGGTGGTAATCAGCAAAAGGTAGTAATTGCAAGGGAACTTTCTAATGACCCTTTGCTTCTTATTGCATTTCAACCAACAAGGGGACTTGATGTAGGAGCTATAGAGTTTGTACATAGTACGCTTGTGAAACATCGTGATAGTGGGCATTCAATTTTGCTTATTTCCTTTGAACTTGATGAAATTATTAATGTTGCTGACAGAATTTGTGTTTTATATGATGGACAGATAGTAGCCGAGTTTTTACAAGGTGAAGTCGACGAAAAGTTGATTGGTCTTCTAATGGCAGGAGGGGAAAAGAAAAATGAAATATAAAATTGCTCAATTGCTAAATAAGGCGGTCACCAAAATAATTCTTGCTATAATACTTGGTTTTATAGTGGGAGCCATTGTACTCGCCTTTGCTGGTTATAATCCATTTGATTGTTATTCTATGATGGTTACAAGTATTTTCTCAAGTCCACTCAATATGGTTCAGGTTATGATTTTGACAATGCCAAATATTCTAACAGGCCTTAGTGTTGCTTTTGCATTTAAGACAGGACTTTTCAATATCGGAGCTGAGGGTCAATACCTTGTGGGAGCAATGGCAGCTGTTATAATTGGTAGCAAACTCAACTTGCCACCAGGTATAAATATAATCGTAATAATGCTTGTTGCTATTCTTGCTGCTGGGTTGTACGGAGCTTTTGCTGGACTTCTTAAAGCAAAGTTTGGTATTCATGAGGTTATAACAACGATTATGTTAAACTGGATAGCATTATACTTTAATAATTATCTAATATCAGTACCAGGAATCGGAATAAAAAATACACAATATTCTGTTGCTATTAATCATAATGCCTGGACCAACTTACTTGTGAATTGGAAAGAAACACCACATGGTCAGGCTTTTCTAGCAAGTCATCAGACATTATCTACAATATTACTTGCAACTGACATAAATTATGGAATTATTATAGCTATAGCTGTTGCCATACTTATATGGTTCGTATTGTATAAAACAACATTTGGATACCAGGTTAGAGCTGTAGGACTTAATAAAGATGCAGCTGAATTTGCTGGAATTGGTGTTAAGAAAAATATTATTATGACTATGTTCATTGCTGGTGGGCTTGCAGGACTTGCAGGTGCATTACAAATGGCAGGTTCGCTTCCTCATGCACTAGTAACTCTCGCATCTGCACCAGGCTATGGATTCAATGGCATAACTGTTGCACTTATGGCTAATAGTTCACCTGTGGGATGTATATTTACGGCACTTCTTTTGTCTGGGCTTCAGTTTGGTGGAAGCACAATACAGATGAACCTTGGTGCACCGTCAGAGGTAGTTAATATAATGATTGGTGTTATTGTGTTCTTTGTTGCAGTAGCCTCTATGTTTACTATGATATCCGAAAAGATGAAGAAGAGGAGGGTGAAAAATGGGCACTAGTATATTGTTAGCATTAAGTATTACGCTTATGTACTCTGCACCGTTAATGTTCGCTGGTCTTGGAGGGGTAATATCCGAGAATGCTGGCGTAGTAAATATCGGTATTGAGGGGATGATGACAATTGGAGCATTTGCAGGAGCTACGGTGGGTTATTTCACTGCGAGTCCATGGCTTGGTTTTTTGGCTGGAGGAATAGCAGGAGGACTGCTTGCTTTAATACATGCGGTTGCTTGTATCTCTTTTAGGGCAGATCAAACTATATCAGGTGTTGCTATTAACTTCCTTGGACCAGGAATTGCACTATTTCTTGGAAGAAAATTATTTGAGGGAAGTACAATGACAAAACCAGTTCCGAATCTAATGCCAACTTTATTTGGTGATTATGCAACGAACTCATCAAACTTACTATTAAAAACATTAAATGTGAGACTTACCATACCTATAGTTTTCATTTTTGTTTTTATTATGTGGTTTGTGTTATATAAGACAAGCTTCGGACTTCGAATTAGATCAGTGGGTGAAAATCCAGCCGCTGCAGATACTCTTGGAATAAATGTAAATAAAGTGAAGTACTTGTCTGTATTTACATCGGGAGTTCTTTCTGGATTTGGAGGAGCTGCAATGACTTTGGCTGTGGTTAACTGTTTTACACAATCTACTATATCAGGGCAAGGCTTTATAGCTCTTGCCGCAGTTATTTTTGGAAAGTGGAAACCACAAGGCACAATGGCTGCATGTCTTCTCTTTGGATTTGCTCAGGCTTTGGTTGTAATCCTTGGTGGAAGTACATCGATAATTCAGATTCCACCATCAATCCTATCAATGCTACCTTATGTTTTAACCTTGATTATATTAGTCGTTTTTGTTGGGAACTCCACAGCTCCTAAGGCTGATGGTATACCCTATTATAAGGGTAAATAATCACCAGACATATTTATACAAGTTAATTAGGCCCTCTGGTATTTCATTACTGGAGGGCCTAGTATGCAAAAGAATCATTAGAAATATCATGGGATGCTTAACTCACATTTTAATTAAAAGGAGAACTCAATGAAAAATAGTAGAAATAATATCTATATAGTGGATTTTCTAATGTCTTTTATTACAGTGTTTGGTGTAGTAATGTTTTTACCTATGTTTCCACATATACAAGAAGTATTTGGGGTGAGCGTTTCACAAATTTCTTGGATACCAAATGTGGCATTTTTAACAATGATAATATTTGCTATACTCGTGAGTAAAATTATAAATAGAGTAGGGATTAAAAAATTGCTCCTAATAAGTTTAATATTGTGGATTACAGGAATAGTACTTGAAATTGTTGCACTTAGTAATTTGCATTTTTATGTTTTTGTAATAGGAAGGTTTGTGGAAGGAATTGGAGAAGCCTTTATGTTTCCATTACTTTTATCCATGAACAAGTTTGAATTAAAAACTTTGGGGAGTGAAAAGATTGGTCTTAGTCTTATTGAGTTTGGGGCAGCGCTTGGGGGTTTAATTTCTGGAATAATATCTGGAAATTTTATTAATAATCCTATACAATTTCTTATAATTCCAATTTGTTTTGCAATTATAGTAGGAGTTTTTATCATAATTCAATTAAAACCTGTAGTTTTGATTGATACAGATACGGAGAGTCAAAATAAAAAAGTAAAGGAGAGTAATAAAGCATACATAAGCTTAGTGCTTATGATTTTTATTATTCAAACAATATTTTCATCAATTCAAGTTTATTTGGCGTATTATATGGATGCTATTTCATCACCCAATTTGACCGGTTTTGTGATTTCAATTGAGCAAATTTTATTAGCTATAGGCACAATTGCGCCTATAGTAATCCTTAAAAAGATATCATTAAGAACAACTAGAAATATTATTTTTTTAATTTTTGTCTTTGGGACTATTATATTGGGTTTGCAAATATCTATTTATTTATCCATATTAGGATTTGGAATAATGGCATTCTCTATAGGTGTAGGTTTTACAATCTCGAATATTTGTGTTACTAAAGTTATTAGCACAAAAGTATCACAAAAGCTTTCAATATATACTGCTATAAGGAATGCTGGGGGATTTGTGCTTTCTTTTATATGGGGAAATATGATAGCTAGTTACCATGAATCAGGACAAAGTTATGGAGAGATTTTTAGACACTTATATATATTTGAAGGGATAATAGTAATAGGTATTTTTATAATAATAATTTTTATGCAAAAGGGAGAAGTAATGTTCAAACCTGAATTTGTACAAAAGGAATTATAGATAAATAGAGCTAGCAGATAATAATCTGCTAGCTCTATTTATTTATTGATGTATTCTAAACATCCTTAGGAAGGGTAGACTCCCTTATTATCAGTTGATACTCTGAGTAAGTTTTTTTGTTTATCGGATATTTTCCGTGTAATATGTCAATGAATAGGTGGCCAGATTTTTGTCCGAGTTCAAACAGATTTTGGTCTATTGTACTTAAAGAGGGCGTAGTGAGCGAAGAAACTTCAATATTACTAAAACCCATAATAGATACTTGCTCAGGTACTTTCACACCATATTTCAAGAATTCCCTTAAAGCACCAATAGCGATAGTATCAGAAGAACATATAACAATATAGGGATATGGTAAATTTCTTTCAAAGAGATCTTTTGCAGCAGATTTCCCTCCACAATAACTATGACTACAATTAATAATATTATTATTTGAAAAATCTAAATTGTGTTTTTCAAAAAAAAGTTTGAATGCATTTATTTTTACAGTTGTAGTTTTCCAAGTGGGATCTCCCAGAATATATGTATTAAGATTATTTCCAGGATTAAAGTAGGATAGAGTATCATAGACAGCCTTACCTTCATCAACTAAGATTGAGAACATCTTTTGACCTCCCTTTATAAAGCTATTAACTAATACAATTGGGTGAGTGTTGCTTAAGTTTATTAGGAAACTAGCATTATTATCGTTAGAGGGTCTGCTTCCTACTATAATAAAACCATCCACAAATTTTTCAACAAGCATTTCTATTTCTTTTTTCTCAGTATCTGCATTATTTGCTGTAGAGCATAGTATAAGTTTATAACCGTTTTTTTGACAGGTAACTTCAATACCTTTAACAACCTCTGCAAAAAAGGGATTTACTATATCTGCGATTATTACACCGATAGTTTTCATACTAATATTATTCATTCCTCTGGCGTATGCATTTGGAATATATCCTTTATCTTTTATTATTTCTAGAATTCTTTGTTTGGTGTCCTCTTTAACTGAACCATTTTTATTTATAACGCGAGATACGGTAGCCACTGATACTCCGGCATCCCTTGCTAAGTCATACATAGTGTAACTCATAAAGCACATCCTTTAATAATATAAAAACGTAAATTGCTACTTTTTTTATATTATATATCAATCATGATTAGAATGAAAGTATAATAAAAATGTAACTGGTTACATTTTTATTTAAAATAGTATTTACAATACTTAATTTATAGGTTATTATATGTGTAAAGGTTTAAACAACTAAAATATTAGGCTAATATGTGTCAAAGTAATTTAATAGTTATGGTTTTTATAAGCAAAGTGCAAATATGAAGTAAAATGTAACTGGTTACATAAAATGCAATGTATAAATAAAAGAATATCAGTTATTAATTAGATAGGGGTGAGTTTTATGAATGTTAGTAATAAAATAGAAAAGGTTGATAACAAAGGTGAATATATTGATATTGTTACTGATGGAGGAAAATTCAGAATAATGTTTTTAAAAAGTGATATAGTTCGAATAAGATGTACCTTTGACAAGGAGTTTTCAAAAGAGGCTTCTTATGCATTAGTTATGACAGCATGGGAAGATAAAATGGATTCTGTAATGTCCGAAGAAAGAAAAAGAATAAAACCTTATATATCAAAATTTGAAGAATTTGATGAATATATTTGTTTGAAAACAGATTTACTAAAGGTAAATATAAATAAGGAACCTTTTGGAATAGAAATATTTAATAATGAAGGTAGATTGTTACATTCTGATTTAAAAGAAAAATCTTATGTAAAAGATGATTATGGAAGATTAAGTCATTATTCTTGTATAGATGACAATGATTCTTTTTATGGGTTTGGTGAAAAGACTGGCTATATAAATAAATCCAAAAGACGAATGAGAATGAATAATGTGGATACTTTGGGCTATGATTCAGAGCTGACAGATCCACTTTATAAACATATACCATTTTACATAAAGCTTAATAAAGCTACTAAAATTGCATGTGGATTATTTTACAATAACTCTTATTCATCTGTTTTTGATATGGGATGCGAAAGAAGTGGTTACTGGGATAAATATAGCTATTTTGCTACTGAAGGTGGCGAGTTAGATCTATTTTTCATGTATGGACCAGATATTAAAGATGTGGTAGGTCATTATACAGATCTAACAGGCAAAACTGCCTTACCCCCACTCTATTCCTTAGGATATTTTGGTTCTACTATGTTTTATACAGAGTTACAAAATGATTGTGACAAAGCAATTTTAGATTTTATTGATAAAACAAAAAAAGAGGATATTCCCTGTGATGGATTTTTTCTATCTTCAGGTTATACTACAGGAAATGACGGAAAAAGGCATGTATTTAATTGGAATAATAATCGATTCCCTTGTCCTGAAAAATTTGTAAATAAGATGAAGAAAAGGGGAGCAGATATTTCGCCGAATGTTAAACCGGGCATGCTTATATCTAACCCTTTATATGAAGAGTTTAAATCTGCAAAAGCTTATATCATGGATGAAAATGGGAAAGAGCCTCATAAAGACAGATTTTGGGGTGGGAAAGCTTCTTTTGTAGATTTTACTAATCCAAAGGGAAGAGAATTATGGAAAAAGCATCTCAAGCAATCATTTATAGATAAGGGCATCGTCTGTATTTGGAATGATAATAATGAATATGAAATAAATAACTCTAAAGCTTTATGTGAATTCGAGGGTGGGAAAATTACTATAAATGCTATAAGACCATTAATGCCTAATTTAATGGCAATGGCTGCAAAGCAAGCACTTAAGGAAAGTTGTCCGGATGTAAGACCTTATATTACAAATAGAGCTGGTTTTGCAGGGATCCAAAGATACGCTCAAACATGGGCTGGTGACAATAGTACAAGTTGGCATAGTTTGAAATTTAACATACCAGTAATACTCGGAATGGGTTTATCAGGAGTTGCAAATCAAGGTTGTGACATTGGTGGATTTTATGGACCAGCTCCAGAACCAGAATTATATGTACGGTGGGTTCAACATGGAATATTCCAACCAAGGTTTTCAATACATTCTTGTAATACAGATAATACAGTAACAGAACCTTGGATGTATCCTTCTTACACAAAATATATAAGGGATGCAATAAAATTAAGGTATAATTTAGCACCTTATTTATACTCTTTACTATTTGAAGCTTCTACAGAGGGGTCACCAATAATGAGGCCATTGTTTTATGAATTTCAAAATGATACAAATACTTATGATGAGAGCTTTGATTTTATGTATGGTAAATCAATGTTAGTCGCAAGTATTTATGACAAGGGAATAACCTTAAGAAAGATTTATTTGCCAAAAGGGTGCATGTGGTACGATTGGTACACTAAAAAAATGTATGAAGGTGGGCAAACAATTGAAATTGAAACTTCTATTGATAAAATACCATTATTCTTTAGAAGTGGCTCTATAATACCACTTGCAGAAGATATAATGAATTTGCATTTGCAAAACATTGATAGTTTAAATATATTAGTAGAACCTTGGCAAGATTGTGAATTCACATTATATGAAGATGATGGTACCTCTAATAAATATCTTAAGGGTGAATATTTGAAAACTTGCATCAAAGTAAAAAGTGATGAACATGGAGATGTAGAAATTGATTTTAATAAAGAAGGATCCTATGTTACAAAGGTTAAAAACTTAAATCTAAGTGTAATATGTAGAGAACTAGCCCCAGTTAATATAGCTGTAGATAACAAAAATATTATATTTTACTTAGATAGAGGAAACTTTGAAAGCAGTCAAGAGGGTTGGTATTTTGATAATGAACAAAAAACAGTGAGAATAAAGTATAACAACCATTTAGAAAATTACAAGGTAAGCATTAGTTATGCTGTAAAAGATCTAATTTCAATATAAGAAAAATCATGAACATTCACGCAGATATTATAGTAGTATTACGAATTGCAGACTAATTTATTATTATATAAAAGAAAAAGTGATAGGAGGATTTAATATGTTATTAAAACACTTTTTATCTATAGAAAAAGTTGAGAATGGCTACTATGTGAAAGGTGATACGGCAGATATTAAGATAATTTTTATGACAGATGATATTATACGAGTCCGAGTATCATTTGATAAAAAGTGGCAGGAGGAGTCTTATACACTAGTTATGACAGCTTGGAAAGATCGTTTAGATTACTTGTTTCCAGAAGAGCGTAAACAAATAAAGGCGTTAGATATTCCTTTTGAAGAAACAGAAAAAGAAATTACATTTTATACAAAAACGTTGAAATTTGTAATGTATAAATCGCCACTACATTTTTGCATATATAAATTAAATGGAGTGAAGCTATATAGTGATGTTCCAGAGAGAGCTTTTGAGTGTGATCATCTAGGACGAATTTCCCATTATAATGAGATAGACTTCAAAAATGATCATTTTTATGGGTTCGGTGAAAAAACAGGATATTTAGATAAAATTGGTAAAAGGATGCGTATGACACCTAAGGATGCAATTGGCCATGATCCAGAATTTGGGGATCCTTTATATAAGCATATCCCATTTTATCTAAAGTTAAACAATAATAACCGTCATACTATAGGATTATTTTATCATAATTCCTATGATTCGGTATTTGATATGGGGAATGAAATTAGTGGTTATTGGCATCGATATAGTTACTATCAGGCTGATGGAGGAGATATTGATTTATTTTTTATTAATGGACCATCAGTTGAACAAGTTTTAGACAATTATACAAAGTTAACAGGAAAGCAGGCAATGCCTCCAAAACAAAGCTTAGGGTATACAGCTTCTACTATGTATTATGCTGAACTTGAGAAAGATTGTGACAAGGAAATATATGAAGTCATTCAGAAATATTTTGATGAAGAGATGTATATAGATAACTTTAAGTTGGCATCTGGTTATTCTTCTGGAGAAAAAGACAATCTAAGATATACTTTTAATTGGAATAGAAAGCGATTTCCTAATCCTAAGGATTTTTTTCGGAAAATGAATGAACTAGGTATTAATGTGATACCTAATTTAAAACCAGGTATTTTACCTAATCATCCTTACAAAGACGAATTTGAAAAAAATGATGTATTTGTTAAAAGTCCAGATGGAAAAGAAGATTATGTTGGTCGTTGGTGGGGAGGTGCTGGAAGATTTATAGATTTTACTAATCCTTCCGGCAGAGAAATATGGAAAAACTTGCTTAAAGAAACTATTTTAAGTAAAGGAGCTACAACTGTGTGGAATGACAATTGTGAATATGATGGTGTAGAAGATCGTAATGCTATATGTGATTTCGATGGAAAAAAAGGCACAATGGCTCAGCTGAAAATTATACATTCAAATTTGATGGCTTACGTTGGAACACAAGCTATTTCTGAACTTTATCCAAATCGTCGTCCATATATTATCAACCGCGCTGGATTTGCAGGAATTCAGAGATATGCACAGACATGGGCAGGAGATAACTTGACGGATTGGCGTACATTAAAATTTAATATAGCAACTATTGTTGGAATGGGATTGTCTGGAGTGGCAAATACAGGCTGTGACATAGGAGGTTTTGCTGGAGGTGCTCCAGAGGGAGAACTCTTGCTACGATGGATACAAAATGGTATATTCCAGCCAAGATTTTGTATTAATTCAGCCAACAATGATAATACTGTTACTCAACCATTTATGTATGAAGAAAATAATGAATTTGTGCGTAATGCATATAGCCAGCGTTATAGGATGTTACCATACCTGTATTCTTTGATGTACGAAGCTCATATTACTGGTAAACCACTAATGCGTCCACTGTTTATGGAGTTCCAGGATGATATTAATTGCTATGAAGATCAATATATGACTTTTATGTTTGGACCATCAGTTCTAGTAGCAAATGTGTTGGAAAAGGGAGCGGAATCAAGAAAGATTTATTTACCAGAAGGTTGTACTTGGTATGATATGAATCAAAATATGGCTGAATATAAAGGAGGACAAGTAATAGAAATTCCGGTTACACTTAATAGTATTCCTATGTTCCTAAGAGGTAATGGAATTTTTATAACAAATGAAGATGTAAAACATATTGTTACTGATAAAATGAAGAGTTTAGATATTTTAATTGGTGGAGAATCAGAAGGAAGTTTCCATTTTTATGATGATGATGGTATAAGTAATGATTTTAAAAAAGGTGTATATGAATATACAGAAATTAGTGTAAATGGTGAGGCACGCAAACTAATTTCTTTTAAAACAACAGGAAGATATGAAAGTGGCATATCTAATCTTAAAATTAAATTAATAAATAAAGAGAAAGGTGCATATTGGGTTTCGGTGGAAAATGAAAGAATACCACGTTTTCTTAATAAGAGGTCATGGGAAAAAACAGAACAAGGATGGTATTATGAGTTGTCAGACAAGACAGTTTTAGTAAAATGCAAGAAACCAACAAAAAAGGAATTTGATATTATAGTTTCTTGTGAAAAGTTTGATTTAATTGGTATGGCAGATTAGGGCCAAATAGCATATACATCTTCAAGGTTATTAGAATGGGGTCTGTGTAGTAATGGAACGAAAAAGCGGAAAGTAGACCCTGAAATTTACCATATAATTTTCATTTAAAGATCGTAATGGTCTAAGTTGTGTTTTCCAATTGGTATTAAAAGGAATCTACATCACTAAGGTGAAAAATCTAAGTGTAATATGTAGAGAACTAGCCCCAGTTAATATAGCTGTAGATAACAAAATATTATATTTTACTTAGATAGAGGAAACTTTGAAAGTAGTCAAGAGGGTTGGTATTTTGATAATGAACAAAAGACAGCAAAAATAAAATATAACAATCATAGTGGAAATTACAAAGTAAATATTAGTTATGCTGTTAAAGATTTAATCTCAATATAAGTTTAATTTAAAAGGAGTTTTATCATGAAAATAATCTAGCTACTAAATTTAGCAGCTAGATACATTAAATATAATTAAGAGGAGTTAAAAATGAAAACGTTTATTGATAACGGAATCTTTGAATAAAAATAACATTCTGTCATTTAACTGAATTGCTAATTATTAAAAAATTTAAATTAAAGAGAGGTAATAAAATGTCTAAAAAAACTAAAAAAATTACAATAGGTGTAGGTCTTGGTTATGGGTTAGTTGATGCTATGGGCGGAGGAGCATTTACAATTATCGGAGCTTTCTTACTCTTTTTCTATATAACTTTCGCCGGATTATCGCCACTACAAGCAGCTTCTATTATTGCTATTGCTCGTATTGTTGATGCAATTGTTAGTTTAAGTATTGGAAGTATAACAGATAACTTTTATAAAACAAAATTAGGTCAAAAGTTTGGACGTCGTCGTTTCTTTTTATTGATTGGAGTACCTTTAATGGCAGTTTATGCAACTCTATGGGTAACAGGTATGGGTTACTTATATTATCTAATCTCTTATTTATTATTTGAAATGATTGCTGCTATGATATTAATTCCATATGAAACATTGCCCTCAGAGATGACAAAGGATTTCAATGAAAGAACTGTACTTTCTACAGGTAGAATGTTTATTTCAGCTACAAGTACATTCTTTGCTACTTTTGTTCCGGGTCAATTAATTAAACATTTTGGTCAAAACAATGCATATGCATATTTTTTTAATGGATGTATATTTGCTGTAGTATATGCTATGTGTATATTTATAACATATAAGGTTACTTGGGAAAGAGAACCTTCACCTGAAATGAAAAAGGAATTATTAATTAAAACACGTGAACACAAAAGTTTTAAACAGCACCTCGAAACAGTTGTTCATATATTTAATGATTATATATCTACATTTAAGATCAGGAGTTTTAGAAAACATTTAGCTATTTATATATTATCATTTACTGCTAAAGATGTATTTAATGCTACCTTCATATTTTTCTGTGTTTACGATTTAAAAGTTACAGCTACTCTCGCTGCCAATTTGCTTTCACTTAGTATTGTTGGTATACCTGTGACTATACTTGCAGGATTTTTGATGATTAAGGTAGGTCCTTCTAATTTATTTAAGATAGCTTACTCTACAATGATTGTATGTTTACTCGGCTTTTATGCTGTATATTTACTTGATCCAGGATCTAAGATTGCTATTTTATTTATAATTTCTATTGTATATCAAATAGGCGTATGTGTATTAATATTTACACCATGGAATGTATTTCCATTTATTCCGGATGTAGATGAAATGGTTTTCAAAAAAAGAAGAGAGGGACTTTTCGCAGCAGTTATGACTTTCACTAGAAAGAGTAGTGTAGCAGTAGCTACACTTATTGTTGGATTTATATTGGAGTATGGAGGATTTGTTAAAGGTCAAGCAACTCAAACACCTCAAGTAATGCACGTTATTGCATATACTATGGTTATTGGATCTATTGTGTTACTTGTAATGGCGCTACTTATAACCTTTACTTTTAAATTAAATAAGCAAACACATATCATATTAACAAAAGAAATCGAACGATTGAAAAATAATGGTTCAAAACTTGATGTTGATCCGAAAACAAAAGAAGTTGTTGAAGACCTTACTGGATATAAGTATGAAGATGTTTGGAAAGAAATAAGTTAGTAACATAAAAATTGCATTTATGGTTTTTATAATAAATGAAAGTATATAATAGTAGGGACACTTTAGAAAGTTATAAGTGTCCCTACTATTATTATTATTATTATTATTATTATTATTATTAGGCTATGTTTAATGACATTGTTGATAATATGACAATTTTTAAGTGAAGCCATTTTAGGCTTCACTTAATTCACATTTTATGAATATTGTGTAAATGTTTTTGAGTTTACTTTAAATACTGTTCTGGATTTAATGATATTTCTTTTACATCTGAAAAGAACAATGAACAATGGTATCCATCAGCAACTGCATGATGAACCTGAATAGTTACTGGCATAATAATTTTATTACCTTCTTCAAAAAACTTCCCCCATGTTACCATTGGAAACAGAAAAGGACTATTTCCTTCATTGTTTACATTAAAAGATGTGTAATTAAACCAAGGCAGACATGAAACAATAAAAAAATTTTTTTGAAACTTTGTAGTAAAATTAGTATCCTGTTTATAACTGTTTAAAGCATTTTCCATATCTTCATAAAAATTTAAAAATTCATTATTAAATGACGTATACAAATCACTCATTACTTTAGTCTTATCATTTAATACAGAATAACTTGGACCAATTTCATCAAAGAATCCTAATTTACCTTCTTCATCAAATGCTATTTTAAATTCTTGATAATTATTTATAACTTTTGAAACAACCCATGTAAAAGTTGGATAAAATCTCAACTTGTTAATTTTTATGTAATTATAAAGATTTGTAATATCAATATTAACAGTTATACTGTATGTACATTTTGCATTATTAAAAAAATGATTAAAACATTCCTTCCTATCCCAAGTATTCATATTAATTATATTAAATCCCATAATTTATTCTCTCCTTGTATTTAAGTTTTATATTCGTATTTTTCTTTCTATCCCTCAAAATTACTAACTTTGTTATTTTACAATTTTTACTTCACAATTTTTACTTCACAATTAATTACTATTGTGTCTGTATTTAATTATACAACGTAGTAATTTTGATTATTCAAATATTTAACATAATTAAATATAAATTGCTTCCCTAATTTTAAAATCTTTTAACTTTGTATCAGAATGAGATGTATGCGACTGGACTAATAAATGTTTGGTTTTTACAGTATCATTCTCTGTATTAAAAAACTGTAACCATTTAAACCAGTACATGTAGTTAGCAAGGTATTTTGTGGCTACACTATGAAAATTATACATCCATTCTTTTAGTTTGCTATGAAAAGCATTTATGTGCTGTATATGGTATATGCCTTCCTTATGCTTCCCACGTTTAATTTGTTGTAGTTCCACACCTAAATTTTGTGCAAATCTAATATAACTTTTGTGTGAATCAGTACAAAGGATAGATTCATCCTCAATCCTGCCTGTAAAGAGCCTTTCTAAATCTGTATGTTTCATCCTACCTTTACATATTAGTTCAGTCATAATATTTCCTACTCTATCAATGGCACATAGTACACAAACCTGTTCCTTTGATATACCTCTTTTTCTCTTTTCATCCTTACTACTCCTACTGCCTTTAACCCCACATTTATGAGGTTCTCTTGGCATTATAAACGTAGTGCTTTTCTTATGATTTCCTTTAAAGGATTCTCTGAAAAATGCCTCGTCAACTTCTATAACTCCACCAACATTTCCAATACCCATATACACGCTGATAGCGTCTAAAAACTTATGCCTCCAATAAAAAGATGTAGGCACACTAATCTCTACTATCTCTGCACATTTTCTTACCATTTATCATACATTTAGAATATAATATCCACTTTTTAATATCTTTCTTACTGTTGTATCTTGGCGAACGTGTAAAGTCAGTAAAGGTCTTTCGGCAGGACTTACAGATATATCTTTGTTTGCCATTGAACTTACCATTTCTTGATACTCACCTTTTCATGGAGAAACTGTACGAATATATAAGAAGATAGAAGGAACTTATAAGGAAATGTATGCACATCATGAGCCAGTAAGGAAAGATACAATGCGAAAACATTGATACAGGGTGTGGACCAGCTAATGTATAATAGATCATAAAGATATTATTATAGCTACAAACCGTGAAATTGATGAAGTGGCTATGTACACAATTGAACCTTAGAGAGGAGGAAATCAAATTTATTATCATATAGACTTGTTTTATGATAAAATTAGTTATTAGAATTATTTATCTTTTGATTGGAGAGTTTAATATGTGTATTAATGAAAATTTTAGACTAACAATATTAGAAACTAGCGATGTTCATGGAACGGTCTTACCTATAAATTATTCGGACAACTCCTATACAAATTGTGGTCTTGCAGCTTTGTCCACTATAATTGTAAGGGAAAGAGAAATAAATCCGGGTACAATACTTATAGATAATGGGGATATGATTCAAGGTACAGCGCTTACATATTTTCATGCTAAAATAGATAATAACAGGCCAAATCCAATGATTGAGGTCATGAACCTTATGGGATACGATGCTGCTGTGATTGGTAATCATGAATTTAATTATGGAAGGACTTATTTGGATAATGTTATAAAAACTTCAAATTTTCCATGGTTATGCGCTAATATTACAAAAAAAACTACAGGGGAAAGTTTTATTAATAAACCTTACATTGTTAAAACTTTTGATAATGGTTTAAAGGTAGGTATTTTAGGGCTAACAACTAAGTATATTCCTAACTGGGAAAGTGAAGGTACAATTAAGGACTTAGATTTTAAAGATGTAGTAGAGAGTGCAAGTTATTGGCTCCATATAATGAAAGATAAAGAAGCTACGGACATAAATATAGTATCCTATCATGGCGGGTTTGAAAGAGATTTAGATACAGGGGAACCTTCTGAAAAACTCACAGGAGAAAATCAAGGTTATGAGTTATGTACTAAAGTGAGTAATATGGATGTGCTTCTAACTGGCCATCAACATAGAGTTATAGAAAATTTATTGGTAAATGGTGTTTTAGTTGTGCAACCAGGTTACAATGGTAATTGTATTGGCAAAGTAACTATGGATTTAGTCAAAATATCTGGCAAATGGTCGGTGCAAAGCAAAGTGTCCAATGTTATTGAGGCAAATGCTTTAGACGTTGATAAGAGAATTTTGAATTCTACATGCCCAATAGAAACAGAAACACAAGCTTGGCTTGATACTCCAATTGGACATGTAGAAGGGGACATGATTATAAAAGATCCACTTAAGGCAAGGCTTAAAGATAACGCTTTTGCTGAGTTTATAAATAAAGTTCAGATGGATGCAGCAAAGGTTGATATATCAAACACAGCTATTTTTGACAACAACTGTAAGGGGTTTAATTACAACGTCACGATGAGGGATATAATATCAAATTATAAATATCCGAATACACTAAAGGTAATTATGATAAAAGGTTCTGATATAAAAGCGGCTCTCGAAAAAAGCGCAGAATATTTTAGTATAGTTGATGGTAAAATAGGGGTAGCAAAGAAGGGTAATTATCTTAAACTTCAACATTATAATTATGATATGTGGGAAGGCATAGATTATGTTATAGATATTACAAAACCTATAAATTTTAGAATTACGAAAATTAATTATAAAAACTCTCCTATTAATATGGAAGGAGAATATGCTGTAGTAATGAATAATTACAGAGCAGGTGGCGGTGGCAATTATTTATTGTTTAGGGGTAAACCGGTCATTAAAGATATATCAACAGATATGGCTGAACTAATTGCAAATTACATACTAAAGAGAAAAACAATTAAAGCAACAGTTAATGATAATTGGAAAGTTATATAATTGATATTACTTTGAGGTGATTAAAAAACACAGGTGAAATACCTGTGTTTTTTTGATTGAAGAATAGATTATTATGATTTTTTTTATTTTAATTTTCCTGCGCGAATGTCATCTGTCATTCCTTTATAAGGTGCTACGGATATTGTTTTTTGATTATCAACACCAGCGTTCTCTAAAAATGTTATGTCTGCAAATTCTGGGACAACATATTTGGGATAAGTATCATATTTTTCACGTGATTCTTTCATTAAATCAATATAATCATTTTGATAGCAAACAGTAATTTCAGGGTGTTCATGAACCCATTTTGGGAAAAAGATAACGCCATGCATCCTTTTCTCAGTTGGCATAAAGTTCAAAGAAACGTCTGTTCCAGTTGGTTCTGTCCACGAAACTTTATAAACACCTTCTATTAGTTTTACAATACCAACTTCTTGGTCACGAACCCAACGACCTGCAACCATTCCACTGTGAATACGATAATCAATTGTATGTTCATTTTTAATATAGATTTCGTATTCCCATCCATTTTCATAAGTATAAATCATATGACTTCCTACAAACTTTTTCATTTAAAATTCCTTCTTTCAATTAATTTTTTATTCCAATTCACTATAAAGAGATAAGTATATCCATTACACAATCAACAGTTTTATAAATTAGTTTTTAATTTATAAAACAATAGGTATAAATTATAGTTATAACAATATCACACAAACATGTACTTATAAACATGTAATTAATTACATGTTTATATTATAACGCTTTATTCTATAATAAGTCAAATATATTTAGAAACTTAAAAAAAAGAAGAAAGTTTTTATTAAATGAAGAAATAAACGAATATTATAGAAGATTAAACATATTATTAATAGAGCAAAAAGGAGAACTATAATAATGAGTGAGATTGAGTATAAGAAGGTTGTTTCTAAAGATTGTCCAACAATATTGGGTTGTAAGCATTTATTAAATATAAACGATGAATATCTATTAGCTAACGGTGGAGTTCTGATAGATAATGGAGGAAATTTGATTTGGAATACTAAGTGGGAACATTATTTTTCAAGAGCTATATATATAAAAGGGAAAAAAATGCTTTTGACAAATAGAACTCTTGATTTTGGGATGGAGGGGGAGTATAACTGTGGCATAGCTTGCATTGATATGAAAACAGGGAATTATATATGGAAACATTTCTATGACAAATATGAATCTAAGTTTAATTTAAGAAAAAAAGAACCTGACATTAACATGATTAGAAGTATAAAAAAGGTATGTGCTGATGAAAATTGCGTATATGCTGATGATTTTAGAGTTAATTTGGATGATGGATCTTATTCGTATATAGGAGAAAGAAGATTAAGAAGAGATAAAACACCAAATGAAATCTATCCGGAGTTTGTAAAATCGTTTAAAGAAAAGATCCATAATAATGCTGAATATAAATTAAAGTTTAATATTGAAGATAATATTATTGAAATCAATAATCAAAAATTATTTAAAGAAGGATATTTTTTTAATAAATGTGATTTTATTATGGAAACAGATCAAAACATACATTTTTTTGGTACACCAGCAAAGAGAAATCATCAAAATGCAATATTATTTAAATACTCAAAAAAACTAAAAAAAATGGTGGAAGAAATTGCTCTGCCATTTAGGAATGCACCCTTTGAGGCTTATGACTTTTTTGGAAAGGGTATGCTGATTTTTGTAAGAGACGATATATATTTATTAAAAGATTTTTTTTTAGAATAGAGTATAGATTATTATATATAGAAGAAAAGTTATGCTAGTTAATACTGGCATAACTTTTTTCTTTTGCTATTTTCCCACTGTTTAAATCTATTAGCATTACGTAAAGATTTAGAAAATTTAAAAGCAAAATACTGCATTTGGGGGGGACCCAATGCAGTATCTTTTATACATATAACAATAAAGTTGGTATATTTAAATTATTGACTATTTTACAAATCTTATTCATTTTATTTGTATGATTTTTATATAACTTCTGGAGTAGTATCTGGTTGTTTTATTATTTATACAAAAATTGAAGGATATTTGCAGATATTTGTTGAATAATGACAGTGGAATCTTTTTATTGTGGGTAGAGTATTTTAAACACGATATAAATATGTATTAGCAGTTATGTAATTCTCGAATATAATTATATATATGATTATGTTATTTTAGAACAAAAGTAAAAAATATATTACAAGGGGATTAAAATGAGAAATATTAAAAAATATCTGACCTCTATTTTGGGGGTAATACTTATTTTCAGCTTGACTGGTTGCTCAAGTGTACCTGAAAATGCTACGAAAACAACTTTATCAAGTAAAGTATTGTCAAAGCAGAATACAACTGAGAAACAGCTTCAACCTACTAAAAATATAAGCTTAGTTAATAAAAAGGCTGTTAATGGTAATTTAAGAGTTTCATATATAGATGTAGGACAAGCTGATAGCATTTTGATAGAGCAAGGAACAAGCTCAATGTTAATAGATGCAGGTAATAATGAAGACTCAAGTACTGTTAAAAATTATATAACAAAGCAAGGTATTACGAAACTTGATTATATTGTAGGGACTCATCCACACGAGGACCACATTGGAGGACTCGACTATGTAATAAATAGCTTTCAAATAGGTAAAATTTATATGCCAAAGGCTACATCAAATACTAAGACTTTTTTAGATGTGGTAAGTGCTATTAAAGCTAAGGGAATGAAAGTAACTGCACCTACAGTTGGGGAAACTTTTAAAGTAGGGGGTGCAACAGCTACAATTTTAGCACCCAACAGTACTGGCTATGAAGATTTAAATAATTTTTCAATTGTAATAAGATTAACCTTTGGCAATAATAGCTTTATTTTTGACGGGGATGCGGAGGGAGCATCTGAGAATGAGATGTTATCTAAAGGTTTTGATATAAGTGCTGATGTGCTTAAGGTTGGACATCATGGTTCTAGTTCATCAACTACGCAGGCTTTTTTAGATAAGGTAAATCCTAAATATGCGATTATTTCAGTAGGCAAAGACAATAGTTATGGACATCCTCACAAGACAACAATGGATAAATTAAAAGCGAAAGGTGTTAAGGTTTATAGGACTGATGAAAGTGGGACAATAGTTGCAACATCTGATGGTAAAAACATAACATTTAATACTAAACCAGGTAGTTATTCTTTTTTAGGGTCAGGCTCAAGTTCTTCTAGTAAAAGTTCTTCAAGTAGCGGAAGCTCGAAAATTAAAACAGTTGCGACAAAATTGCCTAAATCATCAAATAATAGTAAAGTTGTATATTATACTCCATCAGGGAAATCATATCATTATGATAAAAATTGTAGAACACTGGCAAGAAGTAAGACTATATTAAACGGAACGTTAGGTGAAGCATTAAGTTCTTCACATAATGATCCTTGTAATATATGTGCAGGAGGTAATTAAGTGAATGTAATAATCGATAGATTTGAAGGGGATTATGTTGTGTGCGAAAAAGAAGATAGGACTATGATGGATATTAAAAAATCTAAAATTCCTAGTATAGCTAAAGAGGGGGATGTACTGAGTATTGATAATGATGTGATTAGTATTGATATAGAGAAAACTAAAAAGAGGCTTAATGACATTGAAAAATTAACAAAAGGGTTATGGGAATAGTTAATATTAATTTGAATATATAAAAGCTGGTGAATAAATTCACCAGCTTTTATATCAGGTTGTTTACAAACCCAGTATAATTTTTTATTGTACTGGGTTTTTATATGCAATTATGCGATAGCATTTTGATTTATAGATAAATTAGTAACATGCAACAGGTTTTTAGTTATAAAATAAAAAAACATGGAAGATAGTAGGCTAGCTATCTTTTTCATATTTTGCACTGCTGCTGTAAGCAGACACTGCTCTTGCACATTTTCTAATCCGCGCATATGGCAATAGCGAAGCCCATGCAGTTGTTTAGAATCTGCGAAGCTTCGCTCTATAGTTTCTTTCCTTCTTCTATATATATTTCTACCCTTATCCGTTTTGGTAAACTTTACAACATCTTCTTTATACATTTCCCAAACATGTCTTCTAACAGTTTTAACCTTACTTTTATCAGAAAAACATTGAGTTCTATTTGGGCATTCTTTGCAATCTTTTGCATTCCCAACATACTCTTTATATCCATCTCTAGTTGTCGTTTTATAATGCAAAGCCCTTAAGTCAGGGCAAACATATATGTCCTTCTCTTTAACATATTGAAATTTATTTTTAGTGTACATTCCTTTTGTATGTGGAGACCTTCTATATCCCATTACAGATTTTAATTCTCTCTCAAATAGTTCTTTACATATAAGATTTGTAGCATAACCAGCATCGGCACCAACATATTTTGTATTAAAATTAAATTTTTTTATTTGCACATCCAATCTATCGATATAAGGATCAACATCATTTATATTTCCAGGAGTAACATAAACATCAGTAATTATATTGTGTTTACTGTCCACAGTTCTGTGATCTAAATAGGAGAAGCCTTCCGGCTTGCCATCTCTCATCATATATCCGCTGTCGGGGTCAGTTGTGCTAACTTTAATTTCTTTTATTATGGTAACAGGTTCTTTCACTTTCAAAGGTCTTTTACCGTGATTTATTCTATCTTCCTCTACAGCTTTATTAAGATCAGCTACATATTCTTTAGGTGTTTTTTCAACTTCAATTTTCACAAGCTTTCGCTTATTAGCATTTGCTTTTAGGTGTGTAGAATCTGTGTAAAGTATTTTACCAGTTACCATCTTAAGATTTATAGCCTTAAATACGACTTCGTCAAATATTTTTTGGAACACGTCAGTTCCTTTAAATCGTCTACGTCTATTTTGGCTAATTGTTGAATGATCTGGAATAACATCAGTAAGGCTTAGTCCTAAAAACCATCTATAAGCTACATTTACTTCAATTTCCTTTACAAGTTGTCGCTCAGATTTTATTCCAAATAGGTATCCAATAAACAGCATTTTGAAGAGTAAAATAGGATCTACGCCAGGTCTTCCATTATCTAAACAATAATATTTTTGAGTCAATTCTCTTATGAAAGAGAAATCCATGTATTTATCTATATTTCTGAGAATATGGTCTTTAGGAACTAAATCCTCTAAATATACCATTTCTAATTTTTGTTGTGTGAAGTTCTTTTCATTAATCATAACTAAACCCTCCGAATTATAAAGTTTGTATACTATATATATTCGACATTGATGTTGTAAAATCCTTTTTGAATATGAAAAAAACACTCCAATTTTAAATTAGAGTGTTTTACATTTTATGTTTGTCAACAGTCTGATATAAAAGCTGGTGAATAAATTCACCAGCTTTTATATGTCTAAGGTGTATATTGCCCTTCCACTTTTACAACTATATCATTTTGAGTATAGATATAACATAACATATGTCCATTCCTACTATTAGCGACACGTTTGAAAGTAGAGTAGGTAGTAGGTTGGTTATTAATATCATTGTTAAGTGGATTTATCAAAAATCCAAGAACGTTTAGTGAGGCAGTATTATCTATAACATAGTTTTTTATAGTTTTGTTATTATTAGAAATATAGTAATCATCATATACGTAATATTTTCCATCTTCATATAGGGCAGTTCCATCCTTTTTAGCTGCTTCAATAGCAGCATTTCCTATTAGAAACTTTACATCGTCGAAGCTCAAATATCTTTTGCCATTTTTGTCATATACATTAGAGATATAACCGATTTGTTTTGATTTTATTATTGGTTTATTATTAACAATAACCTGCGTTTTCGTTTCTTCTATTGATACTTTTTTAGAAAAAGAAAATGTTCCTTTTTGATAGACTAATTCTTTTAAATTTAAATTAGCAGAGGTCTGCTTAATGTTTTGATGAAACTTGTCAACTAGTACTCTGTTTTCAAAATAACCTGCGGTTAATACTAAAATAACAACGCAAGTTACTATAGCTAGTATTATTGAAACTTGTACTTTGGGTCCATTTAAAGTAGAATTCATAAAATATTTACCCCCTTTTATAATCAAATAACTAACATCATTATTATAGTATTCGTAAATATACTATTTTTATAACAAAAGTAACTGTTATATTAAACAAAATTAACGGCATTTTAATCTGTTTTTAATGTTGTCGATATAATATATAATATGGAAAGGGGATAAATATTTTAATTAATAGCAGAAATGCTGTTTTAGGATAATACCTAATAAAAAAAAGGATGGAAAGCATGAAAGTGAAAAATAAAAAACACACAAGCATTCATATTTTAATGTTTTTAATTTTTGAATTAGTATTCACAATTATCACAGGCCCATTTATGGTTTATTATGGACCATTTAAAAATGTAAAGAGTACAGTGGTAGGTTCAGCAATGACTACTCTTACATTACAATATCTAGTAACATCGTTTTTATCAGAAGAAAAAATAAATCAAATTATGAGCGATCAAAAAATAGAAGTTATAGCTCAAAATAATACAAATACTGTTGCTTCTGGTGTAGTTGTAAAAAATAAAAATAATAATGGTATTGAAAGATATGATGTAAAAGGGAAAAAGTTTAAAGGGTATTTACTCGTAATTAATGATCCGACTAGATTAAAAGTAGGATATAGTAGTAAGCTTGGCTCGCAAGGGGAGATAACTAGTACTATTGCAAAACATAATAATGCAATAGCTGCAATTAATGGTGGTGCATTTACAGATAAAACTTCCGGAACTCTTTTAAAAGAAGTTGGAGCAAATCCAGCTGGAGTTATAATATCTAGTGGAAAAGTTGTTTATGATGGTATGAAAGATGAGAATCAAAAAAGAGAGTGTGTAGCATTTACAAAATCGGGTAAGCTTTTAGTTGGGCTTTATTCTATAAAAGAAATGAAAGGTTTCAAAGTAACTGAGGCGGTATCATTTGGACCAGCAATGATAGTTAATGGCAAGAAGGCTATTACTAAAGGTGATGGAGGCTGGGGTATTGCACCTAGAACATGTATTGCACAAAAGAAAGATGGGACAATATTATTATTAGTCATTGATGGTAGGGAGCTCTCTAGCATAGGAGCTACTTTAAGAGACGTCCAAGATGTATTGTACAAATATGGGGCTTATAATGCTACTAATTTAGATGGCGGTTCTTCTTCTACAATGTTCTATAATGATCAAGTTATAAACAAGCCTTGCGGTAGTGAAGGTGAGAGAACAGTACCTTCAATTATATACGTAGAGAAAAGGTAATGGAGTAAAATTTATCAAAGAATATTTTAAATAAAGGAAAAAATATTCCGAAAGGCTAAAAAATATTTATACAAGGGTGAGTGAAATTTATGATATTAATACTTAAATCAATAATAATGGGTATAGTTGAAGGAATAACGGAGTTCTTACCAATTTCTTCAACTGGGCATATGATCATAGTAGGTCATTTTATCAACTTTACAGGTGCGTTTGCTACTTTATTTGAAATTGTTATTCAGCTTGGAGCAATTCTTGCAATTGTAGTACTTTATCGGGTTAAGTTATGGGATTCTTTAAAAAATCTAACTCCGGGAAAATCAGGATTTAAGCTTTTAACTAATGTTATTGTAGCATTTATGCCGTCTGCAGTATTAGGACTTATATTACATAAGAAAATAGAAGCAGTTTTGTTTGGACCAGTTCCTGTACTTGCCGCATTAATAGTTGGTGGTATTTTAATGATATTGGTTGAAAATAAATATAGAAAAAGAGATGTAATAGGAAGTGTTGATAGCATAGTCCTTCCCCAAGCTATACTTATAGGATGCTTTCAGTGCCTTGCCCTATGGCCAGGTATGTCAAGATCAGCATCAACGATAATGGGAGCATGGATTGTTGGTCTTAACAGCGTTGCTGCAGCAGAGTTTTCATTTTTCCTTGCAATACCTACAATGATTGGAGCAACAGCTCTAACGTTATTTAAAGCTAAAATGGCACTTACGGGTATTGAGGTAATATCGTTAATAACAGGGTTTGTTGTATCATTTGTAGTTGCCATTGTAGTTGTAAATAAATTTATAACTTTCCTAAAGAACAAGCGTATGAGAGTATTTGCTGTGTATAGAATATGTGTTGGTGTATTTTTATTAGTACTTGTATTTATGAACGTTTTAAAATAAGTTGTTGATATTGAATCTCTTCACTTTTGTGGGGAGATTTTTTACTAATATAAATATAAACTTGTTATTGTAAATTGAGTGAACATATGTCACAATAGTGTAATGTTAGATGTGCTTTATATTATTTTATTATTTATCGGTAACACTTAATTTTAAGTCATATATGAAATTTTGAGAACATAGGAGGCAAAGATGGGAGCTAAGAATATATCGCAGCGAAAACGAAAAAAAAATTATAAGCTTAGAAATTTTATATTTTATTTGGTTTTTATATTAGTATTTACAGGAGTTAGTGCTCCATTAATTATATTTCATGGTCCTTTTACTAATGTAAAAAAAACGATTGTAGATGCTGCAATGACTACACTTAGTCATCAATGGATTGCAAAGCTATTTTTATCTGATGCAGAAATTCAGAAAATTCGTGATGAAGATACAGTTCAAGTTATGCAGCAGGGTAATAACAATATGAAATTTAGTAATAGCCATGACAATAGTATTGAAAGATATAACATTTCAAGTGGAATAAAGTTCAAAGGATATCTACTTATTATTAAAGATCCGACTAGAGTTAAAGTTGGCTACAGTAACAAACTTGGAACCCAGGGAGAGCTAACAAGCCAGATAGCCCAGGATAATGGGTCTATAGCAGCTGTTAATGCAGGAGGGTTTTCTGATTCTTCCTCAACTAATACGAAATGGACTGGCACGGGAGGAAAACCAACTGGTATTATTATGAGTAATGGAAATATTAAATTTAATGATATAACAGATCTAGACAAAAAGGTTGATATTACAGCTATTACAAACAAAGCTCAACTTCTTGTTGGACTTCACAGTTTGAATGAGTTAAAGACGCTTGGTGCAACCGAAGCAGTGTCGTTTGGACCAGCGCTTGTAGTTGATGGTCAGGGAATGATAAAATCCGGAGATGGAGGCCAGGGAATTGCACCGAGGACAGCAATTGGTCAGCGCGCGGATGGTGCTATATTATTGCTTGTTATTGATGGAAGAACAACTAAAAGTTTAGGTGCATCACTTAAAGATGTACAAAACGTAATGCTTGAATATGGAGCATCTAATGCCTCTAATTTAGATGGTGGCTCATCAACCACAATGTACAATAATGGTAGTGTCATTAATAACCCTTGCAACGCACTTGGCGAAAGAGCCGTTCCATCAGCTATTATCGTTAATCCTTAACAGATAGGAGAGTAACTATGAAAAAAGTATTTAAAAAAATGATAATATTAATAATCATTTCATTAATCGTACAAAGTGGGGGACTTTTCTATTTGAATAACTACTTTTTAACTTCAAATGCTGCTTTGAAATCTCAAAAGGTAGGAGACTCAGCTCAAAATAAGAAACCGTCTGTTTCAACCTTCAAAGTACCAAGTGACGCCACCACTATAAATGTTTCTTATGATGCAGGATATATTTCATATTATTTGAATAATCAGCTATATGTTGTTAATACTATAACAAGTAAGAGCGTTAATGTATCCTCTTCTAATGGAGTTAAAATATCATTTTGTAAATGGCTTCCGGATAGAAACAGAATGCTAGTTGTAGAAACTCAAAATAGAAACCTTTCATTGTCATATTATGATGCTACTCAATCACAAAAGGATAAGGTATCTGATATTTTAATGGTTAGTTCAGGTTCAGTTGTAAAAGATATTGAAGCATCAACTTTAACAATGGTATTTTATATAAAGGTGAAAAATGGTTATAAGAATTATTCTATATACTGGGTAAATATAATGAAATCAAGGAAAAAAATTGTTACTAAATCTGAATATGTAGGAAATATTGGAGTAATACCTCATGAAGATAAGATGGTGTACGAAAATTTAACCAATAACAAGGTTTATGCAACTGGGCCAGACCATTCTTTGAACTTCAGTGGTTCTACAAAATCATGCTTACTCGCAATAGATAATAATGATCAGGTTTATGTTGGAAATGTGGATAGTAGCAATAAAATTGATAAGATATATTATGGTAAACTGGGTGGTGACTGGAAGTCACTTCCATTAAGCACAGCAGTAAGTAAAGATAACTTGTTTGTCACTGGTAGTGGTAAGGTTTATAAAAATGATAAGATTAAATCTATGGTAACAGAAATTCAAACAAATAAAGAAACAATTTATAAAGGGACATTCCTGCAATCATATAGTACTGGAGTTGCATCATTAAGTGATGGAAATTTAGTTAAAACACCTTTCAATTAAATTAAGGGTATATTATTTTCAGTTATATCATGGAATAATCCAAAATATGATTAAAATATGATTAAAATATGTAAATAAGTAGTTGAGGAGCGGGAATTTTTTCTGTTAATAATTTGGAGGAATATAATTATGGTAAAAAAAATTATAATAAAAGTAATAGTTTTACTATTTATATTTACGATATTATTAATAGGCTGTGTAAGCGATACAAGCACCCTAATGAAGAGTGGGAAAATAGATAATAGTGATATTCGATCTAAAATATCTAAATATATAGATGACTATTCTGCAAAAGATAAATTTAGCGGTACGGTTATTGTTGCAAAAGATAATGAGATTATATTAGATAAAGGGTATGGGATGGCAGATTACAATAATAAAATTGTTAATAAATCAAAAACAGTTTTTGAAATTGCATCCATAACAAAACAATTTACGGCCACAGCAATTTTAATGTTACAAGAAAAGAATCTTTTAAGTGTCCAAGACACAGTTGATAAATATATTCCTGACTATCCAGAGGGAAATAAAATAAAAATATATAATCTTCTCAGTCAAACCTCAGGAATTATTGATTATAGTCAACCTTCGGAGAAAGGGAAACTTACATATACACCATTAGAAATTATTGAACTTTTTAAAAATGAACCGCGTAAGTTTGAAACTGGAACAAAATATGAGTACAGTAGTTCAAATTATATATTGCTTGGATATATAATAGAAAAGGTGTCAGGTATGAAATATGAGCAGTATTTAGAAAAGAACATATTTAAACCTTTAAAATTAAATAATACCGGATTTTTAAGCAATAAGATTATTACAAAGAATAGAGCAATAGGGTATGCTATTTCAGAAAAGTCGGGCAAATATACACCAGCATCGAATGCAGAAAACTCAACACTATACTCTGCTGGAGGGATTTATTCAACAGTTAATGATTTATATACATGGGGAAATGCATTATTTGAAGGAAAATTAATTAGTGAAGAGTCATTAAATGAAATGCTTACACCATTATTAGACACTTATGGATATGGATATGGATTGATTATTAGTAAAAATGCTATGGAAGATAAAATGGTTTGGCATAATGGAACTCTATCAGGATATTCGTCATATATAGGGAAAAATATTAATAAAGGCTATGTATTTATTATACTTAGCAATAAAGGCTCATACAATGTTGTACAAATGGTTTCAGGATTAACTGATATCTTAGAAATGGAAAAATAACTTAAGAGAAGTAAATTTAAAGGAGATATTGATGAACAAGAATAAGCGTATTATAATTTCCAGCATAGTAGCCATAGTTGTAGTTGCTGGAGGGTTTACTATAGATAATATAATAGGATCAAACAAAATTAAAAAGAGCAAGAGCACACAAGTAACGAGCGTATTACTGCCAACTGCTAAAGACTTTTACAAAGTGGGGGATACAGTAAAGATTAATGATATATCTTTAAAAATTGATAAAATAGATACATCAAATGGAAATAAAGCAAATAGGCCAGATGCGGGATTAGAATATTTAATTGTAACCATAACAGTTAAAAATGGAAGTAATAGTAATAGGAATTATGGCGATGATTTTCAGATTCAAGATGATAAAGGACAAATTAGGGACCCTATAGTAACAATGATAGCTGCCAATCACATATTTAAAAGTGGTAATTTAGCACCTAAAGGAGAGGTTACAGGAACCCTGACATTCCTTGCGGTAAAGGATGCTAAAGGATTGAGTTTAAACTACAATTGGGATACATTGAGACATAAGATAGTTCGTTTTAAATTAAACTAAAAGCAAAAATAATACATATAAAACTTTTCCAGTGCGAGGTATTACATACATATTTTAAGGATATTTATTCGAATTTAAGGGGGATTTATATGGATGAATTAACTTATAGCATACTCGAAGAAACGAGAGAAGATAACTTTATTCTTAAAATTGATCCTAGGGTTATGGAAAGAAAACAAATAGAAACGACAAAAAAAATTATTGAATTCGCCCAAACTCTCTCTAAATGTGAGATATGATGAGAAAGCTCAGAGTTTTTATTTGCTCTATTTTTATTATCGCTATTGTAAGTGTTGGCTTATTATTTTGTACTCAAAGTTATTATGAAGGTCTTATTTCAAAAAAATATTATGATGAATTTGGAGAGAATTTAACAGTACAAAAATTTAAAAGCCCTATACTTCAAAAAATGGGGGCAAGGCAAGGCGATAATCTTTTAATGTTTGGGTCCTCTGAATTTGTTCACACCATCGGATACTATACTCAACCCATTAAATTTTTTAATGGCAAAAAAGATGGTTTTCAAATAAATCTTATTGGAAAAGGAGGTTATACGTGCTTAGTACATGTTGCTAATTTTGGAGCATTAGGCACTGAACTTAAGGATCGAAAGGTGGTTTTTGTAGTTTCTCCACAATGGTTTTTAAAGGGAGGGGTTAGTGGAAATGATATAGAAGCTAATTCTTCTGAACTACAGATATATGGACTTTTGTTTAATAGGAAAATAAGTTTAGCTACAAAGCAAGAGTTTTCTAAAAGAATAGTGTCAATGCATTACTCAAAAACCAATAAAAACTTTAGTATTATTAGGCAGTATTGCTCTCTTTATAGTAATAAGGACTTAATAAGTACATCTAAGAGGTACTTATTGACACCATACTACTGGATAAAATATGAATTATTAGTTTTACAAGATGATATGTCTAGCAATAAATATCTTAAGTCTAATCCTAAACTTACAAAATATATTAAGCCTTTGCGTACAAATATTAATTGGAATGACGAGTTAAAAAAAGCTTCGAGCATTGCTAAATCAAAGTCTAATAATAATGAATTTGGAATGGATAATATTGCGTATAACAACTCATTTAAAAAAAACCTTAAAAAAACAGAGGGATCTATGAAGAATGACTCTTATAAGGTATCACCAGAATATGAGGATTTTAAATTGCTGTTAGATGTTTGCAAGGAAGAAGGAATTAAACCACTATTTTTAAATATTCCTGTAAATGGAAAATGGTATGACTATGCTGGATTTAATAAAAGTGACAGACTAGCTTATTATAAAAGGATAGATAATATGGTTAATTCTTATGGTTTTGAAGTTGCTGATTTTTCAAAATATGAAAATGAAGAACATTTTCTAATGGATGATTCTCACATAGGATGGAAGGGCTGGATACATGTTAATGAAGCAATTGATAAATATTATAACAAGAGTAAATAAAAATAATTAGTGTAAAATAAATTGTAATCATTTAATAATACATGAAAGAGTAGATTATTTTATGAACCAATATAACATCCATATCTTTAGGAAGATATGGATGTTATATTTTTTTTCTAAAGTTATGGGAGACTTTCGTTCCAAAATTTTATTAAAATTAAAAATAAAAAAAGGAATATAATGGAATATATAGAATTGGTATATTATGTAATCAAATTAATGGAGAATATAAAATGTAAAACACTAAAAATAAGTTTCAATGATTAAGGAAGTTTAAAATTCAATAAATTATTTAGAAGGAGCTAATTATATGAATTGTAGAAAGATATTATCTGAAGAT
This sequence comes from Clostridium estertheticum, assembly GCF_026650985.1. Lineage (GTDB taxonomy): Bacteria > Bacillota > Clostridia > Clostridiales > Clostridiaceae > Clostridium_AD > Clostridium_AD estertheticum_C. The sequence goes on along the minus strand of NZ_CP086239.1, from coordinate 1,731,610 downwards.
AGTAAAGTATGTCGTGATTGTGGTACTAACGAAGAAATAAAGAATTTACAAAAGTTAAATGATGAATCAGAAGGCAAAACCAATAATTCTCAAAATTATATCTCAAATTTTAAAAAAATTATTTTTAATAAAATAGCAATGGCTGCTTTAATTTTATTGATAATAAGTTCAGCAGTGGCCATAGGTAAATTCAAAATTTTCAATAATAATGATAATATAGAAACTAAGCAAGTACTAGAAAACAATTTGGGCGGTACATATTATAGTAGGAATTTAGACAAGGCAGTTAGCGATAAAGATGTTATTGTATTCCCTGATAAAAATTTGGAAAAGGTAGTTAGAGATGCGATTAAGAAATACAATGGAGATATTTTAAAAGGTGATGTTTCTAAGATAAAAGAGTTAAAGGCTTCTAATACAAATATAAGTAATCTTTCAGGCATTCAAAATTTAACTGATTTGACTTTGTTATATTTATATAATAATAAAATAGAAAATATAGATAATTTAAAAGGACTTACTAAGTTAACTGTATTAGATTTATATAATAATAAAATCGGAAATATTAATGCTTTAAAGAAGCTCACTAATTTAACAACATTATATATATGGAATAATAAAATCGACAATATAGATAGTTTAAATGGGCTTACTAATTTGACTGTATTAGATTTATGGGGTAATAAAATCAGCGATATTGATGCCTTAAAGAGACTTACTAATTTGACTGTATTGGATTTATCTAATAATAAAATCAACAATATAAATGCTTTAAAGGGGTTTACTAAATTGAATTCATTATATCTAGGAACTAATCCAATTACAGATTATTCAATAACAAGTTCTTATTATAGCGATCTAGAAGATAAAGATTTTATATTACAATAAAAAATTTAAACATTCAAAAGGTATTAAAATATTCTCCATTAGATAACTACTTTTTTATATTAAATTATTGAAAAGTAGTTATTTTTACGTTCTTAAAATAATGATATAACATTGTATAAAAGTTTGTAATTTGTTTAAATATAAGAATTTTTTGATTAATTTATATTATATGTAAAAATCTTGACAATATTAGTAGTTAGGTATTATTATTAAGTAACGGTAAAATTGATTTTTAAAAACCAAACCTAAAACATATTCTAAAACAAGATAATAATAAAGATCTAAGTATTTAACGTATCAAATAATTTGAAAGGAGAGTTATTTAAAATTTAAATGAAATTATGAATGGTGTGATGAATTATGATGAAACTTAGAGGTAAGAAAAAAGTAGTAATTATTAAAAAGAAAAGATTTATTTTAGTAATATCAGTATTTATTATACTTTTGTGTTTAATATTTTATATTGGTAGTAAAGTAAGTGCTAAGAAACAGGTAGTTAATAATGTTAACACAACAAAGGTTACACCCCCCCATTCTGATGTAAATATGAATGCAAGGGAAGGTAAATCTATTAATAAAGAATTAAATTCGGATTCTTCAAGTACAAATGTTTATAATTCAGATGGACATAAAGTAGCTTATCTAACTTTTGATGATGGACCTTGTGATAAGACTACTCCAGGAATTTTAAAAATTTTAGATAGTTATAATATAAAGGCAACTTTTTTTATAGTCGGCAGTTATGCAATAAAGTATCCTGATTTAGTAAAAAAAGAAGCAATGGATGGTCAAGCTATTGGAAACCATACGTATTCGCATAATTATAATTATATTTATTCTAGTACTAACACATTTTTAAGTGATGTTAATAAATGTGAGACTACATTAAAATCAATACTGGGTAGTGATTTCAATAGTAAACTAGTAAGATTTCCAGGGGGTTCATTTGGTAAGAAATTGGAACCTTTTAGAGTGGCACTTAAAAGTGATGGATACCATTATATCGATTGGAACGACTTAACGGGGGATGCAGAGGGTCAAAATATACCAGTGGATAAGTTATTAGCTAATCTTAAAAAGAACACTGAGGGAAAGGGACATGTGGTTATTTTAATGCATGATCTTTCAACAAAGGCAACAACTGTCCAAGCACTACCAAAAGTTATTGATTATTTAAAATCTAAGGGATATTCATTTAAAACGCTTAGTTAAATCATCTCTTGGATCGCTGCAACAGCTTCGAATAATATATATAGTAAGAATGTTTAAATATATCAGAAAAGTAAATTTGAATCTCTGAGGGAACTCCTCGGAGATTTTTTTAGACATAATAATACCCCCAATCATAGGTTTAGTATCCTACAATTGGGGGGTAATTTGAAATGTTTGCATCTAGTAGTTAGTTCAATAGTTTATAAAAAATTTGTTTTAAATTATATATTTAAAACTGATTATATATATAAGTAATTTTCACATCCGACTGAAATAAAAACAAATAACTGCAACCTAAAATGACAGTGGTATAAATAATTATCATAAAAATCATATTAGTTTTTATTTTTGTTATAATATTTATCAATAGCTTCATTAACATATACCCAACCTTTCCAGCCTATGTGAGCACTATCCATTAGAAAGTAATTTTCATTTTCATATTTTGAAAAATCAGCAATTTCAAACCCATAAGAATTAACCATATTATTTATTTTTTTATAATAAGCTAACCTATCATTTTTTTTATATCCAACATAGTCATACCACTTGCCATTTACAGGGATATTTAAAAATAATGGTTTAATTCCTTCATCCTTGCAAACGTCTAACAGCAATTTGAAATCCTCATATTCTGGAGAGCTTATACATAAATCGTTATTAGGCGATACCCTTATTGTTTCTGGGTTTCTTTTAAATGCATGCTCATATACTCTATCGTCCATACCAAAATCATTATTAGTAGACTCTGACTTAGCAATTTTTGAAGCTTTTTTTAATTCTTCATTCCAGTTAGTAGTTGTATGCGGCGGTTTTAAACCATTTGCAAGTTTAGGCCCTAGCTTAAGATATTTATTGCTATTTATATCGTCTTTTAAAACTAATAGTTCATATCTTAGCCAGTAATAGGGGGTCATTAAGTACCGTTTAGAGGTAGTTAATAAGTCCTTATTGCTATAAAGAGAACAGTAGTCCCGCATAAGAGCAAAGTGCTTATTGACCTTTTTACCAGAAATCAACACTATTCTTTTAGAAAAATCTTGTTTTGTAGTTAAACTTATATGCTTATTAAACAAAAATCCATATACCTGTAGTTCAGATGAATTGGCTTCAAAAGTATTTTCTTCAATACCCTTTTTTACAAACCATTGTGGAGAAAGTACGAAAACTACCTTTTGGCCCTTAAGTTCATGGCCTAGTGATCCGAAATCAGCAGCATGGACTAAAGATGTATAACCTGCTTTTCCTATAAGATTAATTTGAAAACCATCTTTTTTACCGTTGAAAAATTTAATGGGTTGAGTATAATAACCGATAGTGTGTTCAAGTTCAGAAGAACCGAACATCAAAAGATTATCATTTTGCCTTGCTCCCATGCTTTGAAGTATTGGGCTTTTAAATTTGTGCTCAGTTAAATTCTCTCCAAACTCGTTATAATATTTTTTTGAAATAAGACCTTCGTAATGGCTTTGATAAAAAAATAAAAAACCAAAACAGATAATAATAGAACAAATAAAAGTTATGACCTTTTTCATTCTATTTTACTATTAGAGAGAGCTTTAAGGTATTCAATTAGTTTATTTGGTGTCTCTATATCTTTTCTTCCAACAATAGCAGGATCAAGTTTAATGTTAAAGTTCTCCTCTATGGCTACAATAAGTTCAATTATTCCTAATGAATCTAACCTCCCGCTGTCAAATAAATTATCATTACTCTCTTCGCGTAAATCCTCACCAGTAATTTCTTCTAATATATCATAAATTGTTTCTTCCATATAAATGCCCCCTTTTATTTAAATAAAAATCCTGAAAATATTAAAAAGCTAAAACATACCAAATTAAAAGTTAAAAAAGTTGAAGCAATTTTAAAATAAACTTTTTTCTTATGCTTTTTGTAGAATGATTTTCTCTGGAAATAATCAGTAGCTATTATTAAAACACCATGAAAGGCACCGTAAACAATATAATTAAGTTGAATTCCATGCCATAGACCCATGGTTATCATGTTTATCATGTAACCAATGTAGGAGGCTGTATATCTACTCTTGAACCACTTTTTCTTAATGGCAGCCATTACGAACCTATTATAAATGAAATCTCTAAACCAGAAAGATAAGCTCATGTGCCATCTGTTCCAAAAATCTTTTATATCTTTACTTATAAATGGAAGATTAAAGTTATCTGGTGTTTTTATTCCCATTATGTAACTTACACCTATGGCGATTAAACTGTAACCGGCAAAATCAAAAAACAAATAAAAACTATAAGAATACATATATGTAATCGTATTTAATAAGGTGTGTGGTCTTAATAAGATTACGTTAATAAAATGGGTTTGTATATAAAATCCTATCAGAAATTTATAACCTACTCCTTGTAAAATCTTAAATATTCCATCACCTAAATATTCAACATATTGTCTGGATGTTATAACCTTGTTGCTTTCCTCCTTAAATCTAATCGAACGGTCAATGGGACCAGAACTTAAGGTTGGGAAAAATAATATAAAATAAGCTAAATCAAACACATTTATTTTAGTAATATACCCGTCATAAATTTGTATTAATATCTGAATAATTTTGAAAGTCAAATAAGAAATTCCTAAAAATCCAAGTTCTTTGTGTATAAATATATTGCCAAGCTTTGAGTATAGTAATGGCGATAGACCTATTGCTATCATTATCCAAAGTAGCCATCTTTGTTTAAACTTTTTTATAATAAAACTGTAAAATATAATTAATAAAAATTCCATTATAAAAAACAAAATTAAGTATTCAGCTTGTTGTTTCGATTTACCAAAAATCAAATAAATCATAAGTAAACTTGCTGGTAGCCCGTACCACTTTATCCTCTTACCAAGTAAACCAACAACAATAGCAGGAATTAAGGCCAAAATCATTAAATAGAAATATAAAAAATCTCCATAAGGAAGCATCTAAAATTCCTCCATTATCTTTTTTCTATCTATTTTGCCATTAGCGTTCATTGGTAAAACTTCTATTACCTTTACTTTACGAGGTATCATATACGAAGGTAATAAGTCCCTTAAGAATTTTTTAACTGTTAGAATTATGTTTCCTTCAAATTTATCATTTAAAACTACTGCTGTTACTAAATATTTAATTGTGCCATTTTCTTTAATAGGTACTACAACTGCATTTTTTATAAAAGGAAGTTTTCTGATATTATTTTCAATATCTTCAATTTCCACTCTATAGCCATGAAGTTTAATTTGATTATCTATTCGACCCTCATAATATAATAGACCATTAACAGTATAACCCATATCTCCTGTTCTGTATCCTCTTTTTTTTACACCAGAAATTTCGCTGTTAAAGAAGAATTTTTCTGTTAATATAGGGTCAGCAAAGTAACCTATACTTACACTATCGCCTAATATTAATATCTCATTTGTATTTTCTTCTATGATTATTTCACAGTCTTTTTTCACGTATCCAACTGGAAGAGTTTCTTTACTTAAAAGCATTTCTTTTTTTATTTCAACTGCAGTTACTGCAACTGTTGCCTCTGTTGGACCATAAAAATTTATTATTTTAATTGTAGGGAATCTTTCAAACAATCTTTTTACGCATTCCTTGGAAAGAGTTTCTCCACAAAATAACATTTGGTTCAATTCAGGTAATAAATTTTCATTAAACTGCTCACTTTGTAAAGACATTTCTGCGAAAGATGGAGTAGAGACCCAGGTTGTAATACCGGAAGATTTAAAATTTATAAAAAGTTCAGGTAAATTAGCTATCATATCATTATCAATACTATATAGTATTGAACCAGAAACCAATGATAAATAGGTGTCCATTACAGATAAATCAAAAGAAAAAGGTGCTTGATTCATGAATATTTTATCCTTTTCATTAATTAGAGTTATACTCCAATCAATGAAGCTTTGAATGCAATTTTTTGTTATCTGCACTCCCTTTGGTTTGCCAGTACTTCCTGAAGTATAGATTATGTAATAAATATCTTCACCCTTAAGTCTATAACTTATATTGGGTATTTTATTCTCATATTGTAATAGTCTTTTTTCTAAATCACTTTTATTTAGTACTATATTTGCAGGAATATCAGATAAGTCATCCGATGTATTTATAATTAATTTAGCACCAGATATAATTAAAATATCTTTAAGTCTTGTAATTGGAGTCGAGATATCTACTGGAATATATGGATGTCCACTTTTAGCGCAAGCTAAAAAGCTTATAAGCATTAAATGATCCTTATGTCCAAAAACTATTATAGGTGTTTTGTCTTTGCCGAATAAATCTATGATATTTACAGCAAGTGAATCTGATTTTGCTTTAAGTTCACTATAAGTTAAATTACTATTTTTATAAATATGAGCTACTTTATTAGTAGTACAATAATTTTCAATTACATTAATAAAATCCATAAGTCTTGTCCCCCTATACTTTAAAATCCATTTTATCGTTTTGTTACATAATGATTACACATTAATCATACAAATCATAAAAATTACCCCAATTACACATATTTTTTGACAATTATTAGCATAAAAGTAATCCATTAAATATGTCCTATGTCATTATAAGGCATATTTACAATAAAGGTGTGAATAAATTGTAAATATTATTTCAGAAAACGTTATATCAAGAAATTTAGGCCTATATTGTGTATTTTCAATAATGGAATAAAACCTGGATTCACAACATTATAGTAATAATTATAACAAATATGTTATAATTAGAATATAGATAAATAAAAAAATTATATGAGGGGGAATCATTAATGAAAGAAATGAATAAAACTGAATTGAAAAAATTGGATGGCAACGTGTCAGAATTTAAAAATAAATTAGAAAAATTTCACTTAGATATAAATTCTGAAAACCCAATGCAGATTATATTAAAGGGAAATCTTTATATAGAATATGCGTTGAGAGAAAGACTAAAGAAGCACCTTAAGAATCCAGATATTTTAGACTGCGATAAGTTGACGTTTGATCAATTGGCAAAATCAGTATTTTCATTAGGGTTGCTTCCAATTGATATATTTAAAACAGTTATGAAAGTAAATTATATAAGAAATTTATATTCTATTAATCTTAAGTATAATTTTAATGAAGAAGAGTATAGAAAACTCGAAAATACATTTTCACCTGATTTTAAGGAGATGTATTTAGTATTTTTGGGAACACACGAATATCCAGTAAGCACGTTAATAAAATTACAGACTGCTATATTTACAATATGGCAATTAATTTTAAACAGATATAATGTGCTAGAAAATATTTAATTCCATAATGTAGTTCAAGATCAAGAAAATAAGGTTATATTTCTAAATGATATTTTAGGAGTATAACCTTATTTTTTTTATTGCATTTTTTGAACATGACTCAATTAACTTATCTATACAGTCCTATTAAATTTATTATAATATTTGAGAGATTTTACATTTTGATGTGTATTATTATATATAGAACATATAAAAATTATATAAGCTTTTTTAATATACTAGTTAATACATAATATGAAATGACAGGAGGATGATTATGAAAGATGAAGAATTAGTCATTAAACTTAAAGCGCGAGAGGAAGGGACTATAGATATCCTGTATGATAAGTATTTTGATAGAGCTTATTATTATACTAAAAGAATTTTATGTGAGTATGGATCGAAAGAGGATGTTGAGGAATGTGTAAGTGATATATTTTTAGCTTTATGGAAAAAAATTGATAAATTTGATTCTCAAAGGGGTTCGTTTGATACCTTTGTAAATGTAAAAACACGAACTGTAGCTCTTAATTTAAAGAGAAAACTTCAAAGAAGTGCACAAAGGCGAGTGAATGGGTGTATTGAAGAACTAGATTTAGTAGAGAATGTATCAGTTAGTGCTGAAGAACAGGTATTTGATAAAATTGGGGAATATGATATTTTACATGCGATTGACGAATTTAAAGAGCCTGATAGGACTTATTTTTATCTTAGATATTTTATGAATTACGAGATAAAGGCAATAGTAGAAGCCTTTAATACTACTGTTAGCGCAGTAGATAACAGATTATATAGATGTAGACTTTTATTAAGGAAAAACATTGGGAAGGAGGTAGTTTAGTATGCTTGAAAAGGATGTATTTGAGATAGTAGATAATCTTACAGATAATGAATTAAATGTGATAATGGATAAGACGTATTTAAGTAAGGATATTAAGAATGATGTTTGTGATTATGATGAAAAAGAAAAAATTAGAGCTAAACTTTATGAAAGGGTAAATAAAAGTGCAAAGCAGAATATTACGATTAAGCAAAATATTATTAATAACGAAGATGAATATAAATCAAGTTTAGATGGTGCTGAATTAAATCCTATAAAAAAATCTAAAAAGAGGATAATGGTTATAAAAAATAAGCTTATTAGACGGTTGTTAATCTCAGCAGTAGCAGCCATGTTAGTATTTGTAGTATCAACTAATATTTCGCCAAGTGTTGCAAGGGCATTAGATAATATACCAGTATTGAATAAGTTGGTTGAATTTATAAAATTAGATAAGGGATTTGATAACGTAATAAGCAGTGGAAACATTCAAGAAGGAAATATTACTGTAGAAAATAAAGGCGCGAAGTTTACAGTAACATCAGTAGCTGGTGATAAGTTAAAACTCTGGATTGGTTATGAGCTTGAAGACAAAGGTCTTATCTTAGGAAAGATTAAATTTAAGAATAAGGTTGATAATAAAGAACTTCCTTGGGGTGTTATCCCTAATAAGAAGTATCTAGAAGTTATTAAGAATGAGTCAAATGTTAAGGACTTTATAATGGAGATAGATGTTTACAAAGATGATGTTATGTTTCATAAACCGATTGCTGAATTAGATAAAAAAACTATAAAGAGAATGATAGATTTATCTCAAAAGAATAAAATTGCTACTTTAAGTATACCTATATCATTAAGTAATAAAATTTATAAGAGTGATTTAGCGACTATAAATGTAGTGGGAAAACAAGTAAATAAAGAGAGTGGCATATTCAAAATTGAAAAACTAGAATTGTCTAAATCTAGGAGTAAAGTTTATTGTAAATTAGTAAGTAAAGATAATGACCTAGTTGGAGTAGTAAATCCAATACTTATTGATGAAAATGGAAAAGAGTATAGTTCTCCTAAAGAAAAAATATCAAGTAGTGGAGAGAATAATACTATTTGCTTAGAGTTGGAAGGCGGAATTGCTAGTGAAAAAGGATTAACTTTTAAATGCGATGGGTTTAAATATATAAATAAAAAAGATAAATATATTACAATAGATTTAGAAAACAAGATTATAGAACCTAATAATTTGGGAGTAGCTATTGTTAGTATTAAAGAGTCTAAGATTACTTTAAAAGCATTTAAGAGTATAGTACAGTTTAACTTTGGAGCAAAGAATGAAAAGGGTAATGATATTCCTATTAAAACAATGGAGACTAATTCATTGACTAAAAAAGAACAAGTAATAGAGTTTAAAAGTCTAAAAGATAAAAAAATAATTTTAAACGTAGAAAGTGTAATGGATAGCGAAGCCACGGGGGTTACTATAAAATTTTAGTTTAAGGGAAAGCATCCTTTTTAAAAATATAACTATATCAATAAATTTATAGGTGGATAGTTTAGTAATGTTGTTATTAGGGTATTCAATTTGCTAAGTTTATATTTTTATTGTTCATAGACCTCGTGCAACACTTCAAATAAAAGAAACCCAATAAAACTTGTCTATAAACAAGGTTTATTGGGTTTCTTTTATTTAATATCTATTATTTATGACGCTTCTTTTCCTTTAATGGCTTCTTCGATTAATTCAGTAGTTTTCTCCAGGCCAAAGACCGCACTATTAACTGTCAAATCATAGTTCTTAATACGTCCCCATTTACGTTCCGCATAGATTTGATAATAGGTTTCTCTTGCCCTATCAGTTTTGTGTAGCGTTTCTTCGACATTTTCCTCTGATATTCCATATTCATATTGAATACGCTTCATTCTATTTGCTTTATCTGCATGAATAAATACATGGAAGCTCCCTTTGAAATCAGCTAAAATGGAATCGGAACAATGTTCCATAATTACACAAGATTCGGTATTTGCAAGTTTCATAATAGCTCTCTTTTCTGCTTCATAGATAGCATTTAGAGGATCTTTCTCCTTTTTAGAAAAGGCATATCCTTGAGATAATAACTGATTTAACAACAAATTTGGAACAAATTGATCATTTTCTGCAATAAATTTTTCAGAAAGGCCTGTTTCTTCGGCAGCTGTTTTTAATAATTGCGTGTCGTAGAAAGAAATACCTAAATCAGCTGCTATTTTTTTACCAATAGCACGCCCTCCACTACCATATTCACGACTAATTGTCACTACTAGTGGATGAATTTCTTGAGCAGTTGTTAAAACTTGACTCGTATTCACAGTTATAGATTTACCCTTAAATACAGTATCCATAAAACTCAAATGCTTGTTAATCAAACGGACAAGGGTTCCAACTAATAAAGCAGCTAAAACTGTTCCTTCTCTTATTCCATTTAGTCGATGAAAAAGAATAAATGAAAAAAGAAAACCACAAATTACAAGTGTAACATCGAAAGCTACTTTTAATTTTCCAAATTCCTTCTTCGTAACTATTGAGAGGGCACTAACTACCCCTTCACCAGCCATCATGACAACATCTGCAGTTACTTCCATACTGACTCCAAGAGCAAGAATTAAACAACTAAGTATAAATAATCCTACTTGAGCAGGGTAACTGGTCACGCTTATCCATGATAACAATCCCATAGTAAAATCGGTAAAATAGGCAAATAAAAAAGCTACCACAACTTGAAGTAGCTGAATGGGCTTGAATTGTTTTCTTAATAATAAAATTTGAAAAATTATAAATAATAAGTTCATTAAGAAAGTAAATTGCCCAATGGTCATAGGCAATCCCAAGCTCAACACGTATGGCACACATGAAATCGGAGACGTTCCTAAATTGGATCGAGTGGATAACACAACACCGACCGCCATCATGAATAACCCTAAAATAAAAAATAAATAACGTTTCACTATCTCACGAATTGACATTTTAAAGTTCACTCTCCTTCACTTTTTTCATTGTTCGGTTTCTAATCAGATAAATTATCAAACATCTTTGTTAGTAGACGAAACGTTCCTGCCTGCTCCTCAACTGTAAAACCTTCAAAGGCTTTTTTTCTCACTTCCTCAAAAATTTTTAAAACTTTTGTTGTCACTATTTCTCCTTCTTTTGTTAAAGAAACATGTAAAGAACGTCGATTTCCATTTAGTTGCTTTCGTTCAATCAGATGAGATTTCTCCATTCTGGCTAATAAATTAGTGACCGTTGCTGGCTCTATTTCACAAGCTTTGGCAATTTCTTTTTGCTCGCAGCCATTGTGATGTTCTAGAAATTCCAAAATTTTTGGTTGACCTGGGGACAATCCTAAGGTACTTGTTTGTAACAAAATTTTTTTATTACAAAGTGTGTGACAAAGCCGTAAAATGTAATGCAGCTCTTTGTTCATGTTTAGTCCCTCCTTTTAATTAGGAATATAACAGTTAGAAAGCTAACTATTATATTATATACCTAAATAAAAAGCGAGTCAATCTTCAAGAGCAAAAGCGCCTACGCCTCGCTCTTTAATGAAGAAGAGTATAGAAAAGTTAAAATAAAAGGTAAAGACTAGAGGAAATGATAAATCACTACTTCTGGTCTTTACCTTTTATATATAAATTGTGAGATGTTTTATTATATTAGACTTTAAATTTGTCAACTGCGTTTTCTAGTTTATTCACTAATTGTTTCAAATCTTCTGCATGAGATTCTGCCTTATTTATTGCTAATAATTGTTCAGCAGTAACAGCTGAAACTTCTTCTGTAGCTGCGCAAGTTTCTTCAGCAGCTGCAGAGATATTAGTTATGTTTGCCACTATAGCCTCTTTTTTATTTGTCATATTCTCACTAAATTTACTTATCTCATTCATCTTATCCATTAACGCCTTAAAGGATCCAGATATATCTTTAAACTGTTCTCCAGTTTGATATACAGCCTCATTTTGCTCTTCAACTATGATTTGAGTATTTTCCATAACTGTTACAGCAAATTTTGCGTTGGTTTGAACTTCGGTTATCAAGGTTCCAATCTGCTTAGTGGCGCCAGAAGATTGTTCCGCTAATTTACGAACTTCATCTGCTACAACTGCAAAGCCTCTACCACTTTCCCCGGCTCTTGCAGCCTCTATAGCAGCATTTAGTGCTAGTAAGTTAGTCTGTTTAGCTATGTTATCTATTGTTTCTATTATTACACCTATCTTCTGTGAGCTTTCATCAACCCTCTGAATTACTTCGCTTACATCTTTGTTAGCCTTATTATTCTCAGTATTTTTATCTGAAAGTAATTTAACTACAGACCTACCTTTTTTAGTGATTTCAACAGTGTGGTTAGAAATGTCCTTCATTTCACTAGCAGCCACAGAAACATGTTCAATATCTTGAGTTATACTAGATATTTCACTTACGCTGCTTTCAGTATCTTTAGCTTGCTCCGTAGCTGTTATAGCTATGTCTTCAATAGCTTTGGCGACTTCCTCTGAAGCAAGTGCAGTCTGTTTAGTTATGTTCGTAAGGGAGTTAGATGAATCTAATAGAGTGCCGGAAGAATTTTTTATTTCTCTAACTAAATCACCAATACTGCCTATCATATAATTAAACTTATTGGAAATTTGGCCAAACTCGTCATTCCTTTTTAAAATATTTCCCTGTAATGTAGATTTATCTAGATGACCTTCCGATGCAAGGGAAATTTTTTCAGTTATCTTTTTAAGTGGAGTTGTAATATAAATTGAAAGAAAATTTGCTATAATTAAGGATAACAATAATGCACCTGCAATAATAACCAGCATAATCATTATAATCAAATTCAATTCATTAAAGGCCTCGCTGGAATTTACTTCAACTACTACACCCCAATTAATTTTATCAATAAATTTATAGGTAGATAGTTTAGCAACATTGTTACTTGCGTATTCGATTTGCCCAGTTTGTTTTTTTATAACTTTAGCTACAGGGCTAAGCTTTGTTAAATCCGTAAGTTGGTCGGCCAGTTTCTTATTACTATGGCCAATTGCTTTTCCAGCTCCATCAACTAAATAAACTTGTCCTGATTTTCCATAACTTTCTTTTGTTACTAAATCACTAAAAACATCTAGTGAAAGGTTAGCAGCTAATACACCTACAACTTTTCCGTTTTTCAAAATAGGAGTAAAACATATTATTATTGGTTTCTTTGTAGTACCAGATATCAATACATTAGAAAAACCAGATTCACCTTTCATTCCCATTTTATAATAATCTCTATTAGACCTATCTGCTAGCTTATTTTTCCCCATAGAACTATAAAACATCATACCTTTTGGGTCTAATGCTGTAAAGTCTAAAATCATTGGGAATTGTGTTCTAAATGTTTTACATATACTATCAAGTTTGTTGAAATCCATAGATTGGACTTCATCCGTAGCGACTAGACCAGTCATCAAACTTTGAATATCATTTAGTGTTAATTTTATTTCTTTTTCAACAGCATTTGCCTTATCCATTTGTTGAGTATAGGCACTTTTCTTCATAATACTTGAATTTTTTACTCCAATAATTGCGGTGGATATAATAAGTGGTATTATAATAATAATTACGATAATAATTGATATTTTAAATTTAAAGCCCCTTATAGTTTTGATTTTAATCACTCCCAATAAAATATTTTCAGTAGAATTTATGATTACCTTTTATTTTTATAAATTCATGGAATAGTTTATAAATACATATTCGACATAATATTGTAAAATCCTTTTAAATTTTTACATCTAAGAAAGAAATAAATAGTTATCTATTATGTTTATTGAATTATTTGCTTCATTAATAAGTCTATATTCCTTAAAATTATTTTAAAGGAATGTGGACTTATTATGTGGAATGTATTAAGAATGAGTTAGTTATATATTAGCAATTTGTTAAGATACTATTTAAATACATATTATTATATTTTACAGGAGGGGGAATTAAATTGTTAGAGGTAAAAAAACTTACTAAAAAGTTTAAAAATTTTATTGCAGTGGAAGGAGTTTCGTTTGTTGTTAATAAGGGAGAAATACTAGGCCTTATTGGAGAAAATGGAGCTGGGAAAACAACTATAATGAGAATGCTTGCAACTATGCTTAAGGTAACAGAGGGGGAAGGGAAGATTGCAGGATATGATTTAGTGAAGGAGCCTGAAAATATTAGAGGAGAAATTGGAATTTTATTTGGTGGAGAGGTTGGTCTATATGACAGGCTTACAGCAAGAGAAAATATAATGTATTTTGCCCAATTGAACGGTATGAGCGAAGTTGATGCAAAAAAAAGTATAGAAGAACTTGTGAGCGAGCTTGAAATGAGTGAATTTATAGATAAACGGGTAGGTAAATTCTCAAGAGGTATGAAACAAAAGGTAGCAATTGCAAGAAGTATTGTCCATAAGCCTTCCGTTATGTTATTTGATGAACCAAGCACCGGACTTGATGTTTCTGCCACAAGACTTATTCAAGATTTTATATTTAAGTGTAAGTCAGAAGGTAAGGCTATAGTTTTCTCAAGTCATAGTATGGTAGAGGTCGAAAAACTTTGTGATAGAGTTGTAATAATACATAAGGGTAAAGTCGTGGAACATGGAATAATAAATGAGCTTAAGGTTAAATATGACAATAAAGATATGGAAGATATTTTTGTAAAACTTATAGGGGGCAGCAATGAATAAATTAGTTAGTGTAATATTACTAAAAGAACTTAAGGATATGCTTAGAGATAAAAAGACAATAATAGTAAGTTTACTTATTCCTCTTTTGCTAATGCCAGTACTTAGTTTTATTATGGGGAAAACTATGAATAGCGCTGAGGTCGATGTTAATCAAAATACGAAGATTGTAATGGTGGATAAAGGGGATAGTAGCCTTGGTAAAGTACTAAAAAAAGATAAGTCTATAAAATTTATAAGTGGCACTGATGGACAAGAAGCAGTAAAGGATGGAAAGGCACTACTGTTTGTGGAAATACCAAAGGATTTTGATCTATTTATTTCAAAGGGTAATAATTCTGGTATAAAGATTTTTTACGATAATACAAGTCAAAAATCTTCGATTGCACTCAGCAAGGTAACTGGTATAATAGATGAATTAAGCAAGGAAATAGTGGGAAGTAGATTAACAAAAAGGAATATTGATATAAAGATATTAACGCCGATAACGGTTGCTAAAACAAGTTTTCAAAAGGAAGAAAGTGCACAAGGTCAGATAGTATTAGGAATGCTTATTCCTATATTCGTGCTTCTTTATAGTGCAACAGGAACTATTGCAGCAGCAACAGACCTAGGGGCAGGTGAGAAGGAACGTGGAACACTTGAACCGCTTTTAACTACAAAAGCTGGAAGACATTACATATTAACAGGAAAACTCTATGCAATAACAATAATGGGTTTTATAGTATCGGTATGCTCAATGATTGGTCTTCTAGTTTCAATGAAAATTCCTGGTGGGATGTTCGGAAATGGAAGTTCATCAATTGGTCTAGGGTATAAATCAATAGCCTTAATTGGAGTAATAACAATAATAACAACAATGTTTTTCGGTGCACTTGAACTAGCTGTAAGCATATATGCTCGTTCTTTCAAGGAAGCTCAAACATATTTGACACCATTTTCAATTGTCCCTATATTTGCTGCTTATGGAACTATGTATATGGATGCAAAAAATATACCTTTTATTTATTTTAACATACCACTACTTAGTGTAAGCTCAGTGGTTAAGGAACTTACAAGTGGAATTTATAATTATGGTCATATAGGAATAACAATAGTATGGTCTATAGTTTATACTATAGCGGCTATTATTCTAGCAAGACATATGTTTAATAAGGAAAGTGTGATATTTAGATCTTAGAATTCAAATATGGATATAACAAAAGCACCCTAGGGTGCCTTTGTTATATCCATTAAGTCTTTTTCCATGGTTTTAAATTCATATATTACGGATTCATCAGGTTGTTTTGTTAAAAGGCTTCCAACTATAACAGCTATAAGAGATAGACTAAAGCCCGGAATCATTTCATACAAATGAGCCGATAATCCAGTAAGAATCCATATAATAACTGTTAAGCCACCTACAACCATACCTGATAATGCACCCCACTTAGTCATTCTCTTCCAGTAAAGACTAAGGAGAAGCATTGGTCCAAAAGCAGAACCAAAGCCCGCCCATGCTTGACCTACTATATTAAGAATAGTTTTGTTTGGAACATATGCAAATATTACTGCAAAAGCTGCAATTATAAGGACAGATATTCTTCCAACAAACATTTGAGTTTTCTCTGTTGCTTCTTTATTAAGAAATGTAAGATAAAAATCCTTTGTTATAGAGCTTGAACAAACCAAAAGCTGAGAAGAAATGGTACTCATAATGGCAGCAAGTACTGCTGAGAGTATTATCCCAGTAACAAAGGGATGGAATAGTACATCACCAAGGCGAAGAAAAACCATTTCAGGATCTTTTAAGGGTTGGCTTATGGATGTAAAATATACAAGCCCTATAAGTCCACTTGCCATAGAGCCCAGAAGTCCAATCGCCATCCAACCTATTCCTATCCTTCTTGCTGATTTAAGTTCTTTTGCGGATTTAATAGCCATAAAACGAACTATGATATGAGGTTGACCAAAGTAACCAAGGCCCCAGGCTAAAAATCCTATTATTGTAGATAAACTTGTTCCGCGAAGTACATCAAATAATGCAGGATCAATATGTTTTACCTTATTAACAAAAGTACCAGGATCTATTCCTAGATTCGTATAGGCTACAATAGGCACGATAACTAGTACAATAAACATAAGACTGCCTTGAAAAAAATCTGTTAAAGTTACGGCTAAAAAGCCTCCAAAATATGTATATATTACAACTATAGATAATGTCACTACTACGCCAGAAGTGTATGTGAATCCAAATAAGTCCCTAAATAATTTTCCACCAGCGACAATGCCTGAGGAAACGTATAATGTAAAGAAAACAAGTATTATTATGCCTGATACAATTCTTAGCATTTTAGAGTTATCTTTGAATCTATTTTCAAGATAATCTGGCACAGTTAAAGAATCACTAGCAACTTCAGTATAGATTCTAAATCTTGGAGCAAGCAGGCGATAATTAAAATAGGCCCCTATAGTTAATCCGACACTAAGCCAAATGCTTGAAATGCCTGTAGCATATACAGCTCCAGGTAGGCCCATAAGCATCCATCCACTCATATCACTGGCACCTGCAGACAAGGCTGTAACCATAGGCCCTAAACTTCTTCCTCCAATCATATAATCAGAAATATTCTTGGTCTTTCTGTAGGAATAGTATCCTATTACAAGTAAAATGAGTAAGTATAAAACTATTGCTAAAAGCGAGTAAAATTTCATTCGGAATCTCCTTTATTCTAATTTAGGTTTTATAATGTGCATAAAATGTAGAAATATATAAATATATTATCATGTTTATGGAAAAATTGGAACAATAATAGTAAAGCGTAATCAGAAAATCACCTGTATATTTTACAGGTGATTTTCTGATTATATTACTTGCTTCCATTATATTTTATTAAAATATCTGCAATTTTTTTGTTCTCACAAAGATCTAAGGGAGTGTAACCTGTGGAATTTGTTGAATTTATGTCAAAGCCTAAATTTATTAGCGACTTTAAAAATTCTTCGAAATGTTCATCAAAACAGTTGATATAATCATCGTGAAGAAGAGTGTTTTTGTATTTATCCCGTATATTTATATCTGCTCCATATTCTACAAGTAAATTGAGAAGCTCCACAGAATAATTAAAGCTACAGTAAAATACGGGAGTTTTACCAGATATGTTGATTGCATTAACTTTAGCACCCTTTTTAAGTATCATAGTTATTACATCTATATGAGGTTTTATCCTTGCACAAAGTTTATGAAGAGGGGTTTCTAAGAGGTCACTATTATGAGCGTTAATATCTGCACCGTTATTTATCAGAAGTTCAATTGTTTTAAAATAATTATTTTGGCAATTATCAATAGCATAATAAAGTATATTTTCAAGTTTAAGATCAGGATTTAAATCTTTAGCGTTATTTAAATAATCTCTTATTGCATCTACGTTGCCATCATCTATAAATCTATAAACTGATTTAGGTTTTGCCGCGAATAAGCCTTCGAATATTTTCATGTTGCACCTCCTGTTAATTAAATAGTTTACAAAATTAAATATTTAAGTCTTTGATATGCTAATATTAGCTTTAAATTTAATTTTATAGCTAATATTATTTTAACATAGCAAGGCTTAAATGAAAATTAATATAATTAAAACTATACTTTTGCCATAAAAGTCCTAATTTATGTATTTAATTTGATAAGATGATTATCATCTGATTTACGTTTTAATTTTGACGGAGGATAGCCATAATATTTTTTAAAAAGTTTGCTAAAGTGATACATGTCAGGATAACCGACAGATAAAGCTATTTTTTTTATGGATTGGTCTCCAATTTCAAGGGAGTGTTTTGCTTTTGAAAGTCTGAGTTTTATTAGATAATTTATCGGTGAAGTACCTGTACTTTCTTTAAAAAGTTTAGAAATATAAACGGGACTAAGGTACATGTTTTGCGATATTACTTCTAAAGAAAGACTATGCATAAAATTTTCGTTTATAAATTCTAAAACTGTATTCACAATAGTTGTGTTATCGTAGTTTTCAAGATTTAATATTCCTTTTTGTTTTAGAGTCGAGCTTTCAAAAGTTGCGTTAAAAAGAATGGAAAGAAGTTTAATACCCAGACCTTTTAGAGATAACTGTAGGGCTGGTTGGTTTCTACTTTGCTCTGAAATAACGTCTGAACAAAGTTTTAGAAGTTCATTTTCATATTTGGATACATTAATAATAGGTGATACATGATTTTCAAGAAAATGATCTGGCAGAAGTCCTTTTATGTGAAGGTTTTCATAACCTACGTGAAATTCATGAATTTCACTACCCATGGGAAGAATTTTTCCATGATATGCATGAGGGTTTAAAACAAGCAGATCCCCTTTTTTGACAATGTGTGGAACACCACTAATATTGTAGGTACATGTGCCTGCTAAAACATATATTATGGATAGAAAATCATGGCAATGATAGGTTACATCACTTTTATCATTGAATTTTTTTGTGAAAGTATATAACATTTTCGGGTTGAAATCATCTAAATCGATTTTTAAATTACACATAATCTACCTCTGTAAAATTATTCTATATTTTAAGTATATTATAAGTCATTAAATACAAATAATCAAAGCATAATTAAATCTTTATTCTATAAAATAAGAATTGACATTAAATTAGTGTGGATAGTACATTTTATTATATAAGCATATACATGATAATAGTATAGAGAAAAAAGATATGGGGTGGTAATTATGGCTTTTAGATGGGTTTGGAAATATGCAAAAAAATACAATATTAAAATAATAATAGGTTTTATACTAGTTATTATATGTTCTGCTATGAATATGGTTGCACCATATTTATCTGGAACAATTGTAGATAAGGTTATTATGGGAAAAGAAAGTAATATATTAATTCCGTTATTAGGAGTTATTACAGCAGTAATATTGCTTAGGTCTATATTAAGGTATGTTTTTTTGATCTTACTCGAAAATATGTCGCAAGATTCTATATTTGATATTAGAAATGATATTTATAGTAATCTTCAGAAACTTGATTTTGACTTTTTTGATAAAACTAGTACTGGAGATATAATGAATAAAATGACAGGTGATATCGATGCAGTAAGGCATTTTCTTGCATGGGTATGCTATAACGTTTTAGAGAATTCATTTATATTTTTGTTTGGAATAGCAATTATGTTTTCAATTAATTATAAACTTACATTGATTTTACTTATGTTTACACCTCCAATAGCTTATTTTGCAAGAAAGCTAGCAATAGATGTAAAACCAACTTTTTTTAATGTAAGGCAGCAGTTCTCAAAACTTAACTCAGTAGCACAAGAAAACATAAGTGGTAATAGAGTAGTAAAGGCTTTTGCTAAGGAAGAATTTGAAATTGGAAAATTTGGAAAAGAGAATGATGAATTTAGAAAAAGGAATATTGATTCTGCAAAAGTTTGGGGAAAATATCTTCCTATTATAGACTCGTTATCTATAAGTCTTAATATAGTAATTATTCTTGTAGGTGGAATTATGGTAATTAACCAAAGTATAACCATAGGAAATTTGGTTACTTTTAATGCTATGATATTTACAATAAATAACCCAATGAGAATGGCAGGTTGGTTAATTAATGATATTCAAAGGTTTTCAGCGTCCGGTGAGAAAATAATTGAGCTTATGAATACTAAACCTAAAATTAAAAACTCAGAAAATCAAGTGGAAGAAGATAGGATAAAGGGTAATATAGAGTTTAAAAATGTAAACTTTAATTATGGGGATGAAGAAGTACTTGAGAATATAAATTTGAAAGTAAGCCCTGGGCAAACCATTGCAATAATAGGACATACGGGTTCTGGTAAGTCTACTTTCGTAAGTTTGTTATGTAGATTTTATGAATGCACAAAAGGAGAAATATTAATTGATGGTTATGATATAAAAGATTTTAATTTAAGGCGTTTACGCAAAAATATAGCGGTAGCTATGCAAGATATATTTCTTTTTTCTGATACTATCGAAGGAAATATAGCCTATGGGTTGCCTACAGCATCAATGGATGAAGTTAGATGGGCAGCTAGCATTGCTGGCGCTGATGATTTCATAAACAAGATGGAGGAGGGATATGATACGATTGTTGGTGAGAGAGGAGTGGGACTTTCTGGAGGGCAAAAGCAAAGGATTTCACTTGCGAGAGCTCTACTAAAAAATCCATCTATAATAATACTTGATGATACTACTTCTAGCCTTGATATACAAACAGAAAATAATATAAGACATTCACTGGACAAATATTTTAAGGATAAGACTACATTTATTATTGCGCATAGAATATCTTCGGTAAAAAATGCAGATATGATATTAGTACTCAATAATGGAAGAATTGTAGAAAGAGGAACTCATAGTGAATTGCTCGTAAAGAAGGGTGAATATTATAATGTGTATATTAACCAATTTGGTAATTTTGATGATGCAAAGGGGAAGGAGGTAGGTTAAAAATGGCTAGAAATAAGTATGATGTAGATGAAAAATTAGAATCAGAATTTAATATGGGACACGTTAAAAGACTTATGAGATATGTTATACCTTATAAGAAAAAAATGGTTATAACTATAGTAATTATGCTAATAGCATCAGTTGCAAATCTCATTGGGCCATACCTTATTAAGGTAGCGCTGGATAGTAAGATACCAAATAAAGATGTAACGGGGCTTATAATACTTAGTTTAATATATTTAGTTACAGTAATTATTAATGGAGTTTGTTTAAACATAAAAATAAAGTCTATGACAGATATAGGACAAAGTGTAATTTTAAACATAAGAAAAGATTTATTTGAGCACCTACAAAAACTTCCATTTAGTTATTATGATAGCAGACCGCATGGTAAGATATTAGTAAGGGTAGTTAATTATGTAAATTCATTAAACGACCTTTTATCAAATGGTATCATTAATTTAATTACAGATAGTTTTAGTTTGATTGTCATTATTGTATTTATGTTTTTAATAGATGTTAGACTTACACTGATTGGTCTTGTTGGACTTCCAATACTCGCAGGAGCTGCTTTTACTATTAAGTCACTTCAAAGAAAAGCATTTCAGGTTTTAAGTAGTAAATCATCAAACGTAAATGCGTATATTCACGAAAGTATATGTGGTATGAAGGTTACTCAATCTTTTTCTAGAGAAAAAGAAAATTTAAAAATATTTAATGAACTTAGTGATAATTATAGGAAGGCTTGGATGCACGCTATAAAAATTCAATTCTTAATGGGACCTTTTGTTGATAATATTGGGAATTTAGTTGTGGTTGCAGTTTACATTATGGGAGTGGCATGGATAGCAAATGGGGCTATAACAATAGGCGTACTTATCGCTTTTATAGCATATATAGGAAGATTCTGGGGACCGATAAATAATATTGCAAACACATATAATGCTATTATAAATAACATGGCTTATTTGGAAAGAATATTTGAAACTATGGATGAGGAACCTAATGTTAAAGATTTACAAGATGCATATGAAATGCCTGAAATAAAGGGATTGGTAGAATTTGAAAATGTTAATTTTTGTTATGATGATGGGCAAAGAATATTAAATGATGTAAACTTCAAAGCAAATAAAGGAGAGTCGGTAGCACTAGTAGGTCCTACGGGAGCAGGTAAAACCACTATAATTAATCTTATAAGTAGATTTTATGATCTCGAGAGTGGAGCGGTACTTATAGATGGAGTAAATGTTCGAGACGTAAAACTTAATTCATTAAGAAAACAGATGGGTATTATGCTTCAAGATTCATTTATATTCTCAGGTACTATAATGGACAATATAAGATATGGCAAGCTTGATGCAACGGATAAAGAAGTTGTTGCTGCTGCAAAAGTAGTTAGGGCTCATGAATTTATATCTACATTAAGTGAAGGATACAATACCCAGGTAAATGAAAGAGGGTCAAGACTATCAGCTGGTCAAAGGCAGTTAATATCTTTTGCAAGAGCATTGCTCGCAGACCCAAGAATTTTAATTTTAGATGAAGCAACTTCAAGCATAGATACAGAGACAGAAATGTTACTTCAAAAAGGGCTTGAAGAACTTTTAAAAGGAAGAACTTCATTTATAATAGCTCATAGGCTTTCTACTATAAAAAATTCAGATAGAATAATGTATATTGATCATGGAAGCATTGTTGAATCGGGAAGTCATGATGAACTTATGAAATATAAAGGTGAATATTATGAGCTTTATATGAGTCAATATAGGATGCTTGAAGCTATATAAGTGATTAGCAGGTGCCACCCACAGGGCTAGTGGCATCTTTAAAATAAGACCGTAATATAAGGAAAAGGCGGATTAATGCAATAAACATTATCCGCCTTTTTATAAATTTATATGTAATTTTTGGAAAATGTATTATTTTACTGTAGCAGTTGAAAGCCCAGCTTCCTTACAGAGCCTTTGAAGTTGCATTTTTAGTACTATATTTTTTGTACAATCAAATATAATATTCTTAAAACCCTCTTTTTTATACATTTCTAAACAACCTTTTAACATATTGGTCATATCAACACCTGATTTAGTATCTTTTCCTGAAACTTTTAGTTCTTTGCAATCAAATTGAAGTTCATATTCTTTTGCATTAACAGGTTTAAGAATTATTGTGTAATCGCGTACAAAGTCATCAGCATCGGCAGGACTGAATGAACCAAATGCCTTTGCAAATAGTATTTGTTTTGTTTTGTCTAATTCCAATTCATATTTCTTATCATTAGCTGTTGTCATATAAAACACATCCTTATTATATAGTTATAAACTTAAGTTAGTAATCATTTACTCTATTTATAATAATATTCTATTTTAGTACAATTTTCAACAAAAAAATACTTTTTAAACCAAATTATATTAAAATAAAAGATTATATTAACGTTGAAGGAAAAGATCTGTTTTATACTAAACTCATTTCAATAGTTGTAATACATTTTGGGCCTGTTGATTAGATTGCGATAACATAGCTTGGGCTACTTGATATAGAATACTATTTTTTGAGTATTCCATCATTTCCTTTGCAATATCTACGTCTCTTATTCTAGATTCCGCAGACTGTAGATTTTCAGCAGTAATATCATTTACTGAGATTACGTGTTCTAATCTATTTGTGTATGCGCCTAACGTTCCTCTAAAAGAAGAAGTCTTTTCAACTGCTTTCTGTACACTTTTTATTGCATTAGAAGCATTTTCTAGAGTTGATATATTAACATCATCTAAATTTAATGCAGTTCCAGTCATAGATTCTAGATTTATAGTCATTGATTGATTTGAGTTAGCACCTATTTGTAGTATAAGTTCATTATCATCTTTACCCAATAAAGGTATGGTATTAAATTCAGTTTGATTCGCACTTCTTGTAATTTCTTCTTTTAATTGAACAAACTCTTTATTTAATTGAAGTCTATCATCATCAGAGTTTGTACCTGTAGCTGCTTGAACAGCTAATTCATACATTCTTTGAAGCATAGAATGTGTTTCATTTAGTGCTCCATCAGCTGTCTGAAGTAATGAAATACCATCCTCGGCATTTCTAGAGGCTTGCTGTAATCCTCTAATTTGACCTCTCATTTTTTCAGAAATAGCAAGACCGGCGGGATCATCTGCTGCTCTATTTATTCTTAAACCTGAAGATAATCTTTCCATAGACCTACCCATTTTGTTTTGAAGAATAGACATTTGTCTACAGGCAAACATTGCGCTAATATTATGACCGATTATCACAACAAATTCCTCCTTGAAATTTCCTTTTAATACTTTAAATATATTTTATTCATAATTATACTATTATTAGATTATCGTAATATATTTTAATATCTTTAGCGCAATAATCGGTGCCACCTACATGGTAGGTGGCATCTTTAAAATAAAGCTGTAATGTAAGGCAAAGTCGGATAATGCAAAAGATATTATATGGGTTTTTACTTTTCTAACTTACACCTGAAAATATATACTTTTTTGTTTTTTAGTATTTCTTTCATGTTTTCTGATATGGAATTAAAGGTTGATGTACTTCCTTCATTTTGTATAAATGCAGCTAAATTAATATCTTGTCCTACTATGAGCTTTTGTTCTTGATTTGCAACGGATGATTCTCCTGATTTTGAATCTATTTTATCGATGAGGCGGCCTTGAGATACTGAATTATTTGATATTATAGAAGTTATAAGATCTCTCTTATTATTATTATTATTATTATTATTATTATTATTATTATTATTATCAATATTCCAATTATTTAATGATATTGATATATATTTTACCTTATCACTTCCCTGCAGCATACTTGTCATTTTGCCAAAAGAAGTTTTCAATTTTCCGTCCTCAAATAAATCTATCCAACATGAAACTTTTTTATAGTTTTCCTTTTGATTTTTGACTTCAAATACATAAAAAACATTGGCTCCTCCAATTTTTATTAAATTTTTTACTTCGGGTGTTAAATTTGCTGGACCTATTAGGGAATCGGAATTACTAAGAGAATTATTCTTATTTATATTAGGGCTTAATTGTTTACAAGAAGCTAATATTAATAGGAGTGATGGAATCAGTATTAGAATTAGTATTGATTTAATTTTGAAGCTTTTTTTTATCATTTAAGTAACTTCTCCTTTTATTACAGGTTTGTATTGATAAACAGTTGTATTACAGATAAAGTTTTGATTAAAAAGAAAAATATTTATGCGAGAATTATATATTGGTTTTATTATACAATTTTTATAGCAAATTGGATACAATATTATGTTTGTATTTTATAACATATTTATTAATATTTTAGACTTAATTAATATTAAATATGGCAAAGTAATAAATGAAGTTAATTTAACTTAGCTATTAATAATACTCTATTCATGTTATCATATAACTATAAATGTGGGCAATTATGGCTTAGGTTGATTTTATTTATAAAATAAAAAAGTCGAAAATCTGTAAAGTCTCTAAGGAATATTAGTAAGTTTTATTTAATAAGATATAAATATGTTAGTGATAATGAATTTTCGATAAATGGGGGATGAGATAAGCTTGAAGAAGTTATCAAAGATATTATCAATGCTACTTATGGTAGCATTACTTGTAACAATTAATTTCGATGTATATGCTAAATCAAGGTCTGGTGGATTTAAATCAAGTGGTAGTTCAAGTAGTTCAAGTAGTAAAAGTTCGAGTAGTAGCAGTAGTGGAGGATTTAAATCAAGTAATAGTTATACAAAACCTTCAACTGCAACAACAGATAAAACATCACCATCGAGTGATAAATCAACAAGTACAAGTAGTAATAGTACAACCAAAACACCGATTGTAGGTAGTAATAATAATTATAGTAACAACAATCATAGAAGTTTTATACCAATGATGTTTTTTGGAAATTCATTTGGTAGTTCGATATTTAGGTATGCAGGTTTAATTATTATTTTATTAATAATGTTCTATGCGTATAGATTTATTAAAAGAAAACGTAAATAAAAGGTAAGGGTGGGTTAAAAAAATAATGGGTAATGAAAAAGAATATTTAAGCAAAATGAGTGATACTTATGTAAAAGCTCATGGTGATTTATTTTTAAAGATATATTCTAATGAGTTTCGCGATGATACATTAAAGAATAAAGTTAAAGCCTTAAAATTCGAGAAAATATCTTTGGAATTTATTGATATAATAGACAAATCTATTAAAGCGTCTAATAAGTTAATGCATTTTGCTGTAGATGATACTAAAGAAGTTAGTCAATATTATAATAAGTATAGAGGTCAATTAGATCAAGTTCAAAATTGTTCTAAGTGTGAATGTATAGATTGTGCATACGAGTGTAACTTTAGTTCTTGTGGTAATTGCTTATCAGGATGTAGAGTTAAGAATTGTGATAAAAAAGAAAATTGCATAATAGAAAGCACTAAGACACTTGAATTATACGATGAAAATAAGGAAAGAAATGTTGAATTTGAGATATTAGCAATAGTAGAAAGCAAATCATATGATAAAAAGTATATATTACTACAAGAAAAGGAAAACGAGGATAATAAACAAATGTATATTATGACTGATGGACTCTCAGATACTGAGTATATAAATATAGAAAATGAGGAAGAACTGGAAAATATAGCTGGACTATTCATGGAGAGCTAGTATACAATGTATATAATCATTAAAGATAATAAGGAGGAATATAAACAATGGGAATATTTGATAGATTAGGAAATAGCCTAAAAGCGGGAGTTAACAAGATAATAGATGCGAATGAGGATACAGCAGCGCTTATAGACCAAGCTATAAGAGATAAGGATGCATCTTTAAATGAAGCAAAGACTAAATCAGCTGTAGTTTTTGGAAATGTAAAAAGACTTGAAAGAGAAATGAATTCAGCGAAGGAAGATATGACTAATTGGGAATCTAAAATAAAACTAGCTATAGAAAAAGGTAATGATGAATTAGCTAGTAAAGCAATTGCTAAACAAAAAGAATGTGAAGCTACTAGTGTTTCATTATCCAAATCTTATAATTCAGCTAAAATTACTGCAGATAGCTTGAAGAAAAGTTTGGTAGATTTAGAAGATGACTTAAAAGATTTAAGAGGCAAGAGAGATGGCTTAATAGCTAGACTTAAAACAGCAGAAGCTGCACAGGAAGTTAATGCAATTACAGCTAATATTAAAACAAAAGGTAATAGTATTGATTTAGATAGATTAGAACGTAAGATAGAGGAAAAAGAATGTTTAGCAGAGGGGTTAGGAGAACTCAAAGTTGATTCTTTAGAGGATGAATTTGAGGCACTCGAAAAAACATCTGTAAGTGATGATTTAGCAGCTTATAAAGCTAAATATGCTAAACAATAATTAACAGTAAACAAAGACATATCAATATTTCTAATAGAAATATTGATATGTTTTTTTATTTTTTAGGTTTATAAGTAGAAGGTATCATTTTAGTTACTATGTAATAAAAAAGTGCGTACTTGTAATTAAGATACAATGAGGTAAAATAGTAACATAGAGAAAATAATAATCAATATAATGAATTATCGAAATAATCTTAATTAATATGGAGGTAACAAAATGGAAGCAATATTTAATAGAAGAAGCATAAGGAAATATGAGGATAGACCTATTGAAAAGGAAAAAATAGAAAAACTTTTAAGAGCTGCAATGCAGGCACCATCAGCAGCAAATCAACAACCTTGGGAATTTTTAGTCGTTGAAGATAAAGAAGTATTAAAAAAATTATCAGGAGCAAGCCCTTATTCAAAGATGGTTGCTACTTCAGCTGTAACATTTGTTCTTTTATCTAGAAAAGATGGGTTATTAGCACCAGGTTGCGTACCACAAGATATGGGAGCAGCATCAGAAAATCTTCTTTTACAAGCAGTAGAACTAGGGCTTGGAGCAGTTTGGCTTGGGGTAGCATCTATTGATGAAAGAATGAGTTATATAAAAAATTTGTTTAACTTACCTGATAATATAGAAGCCTTCGCGTTAATCCCAGTAGGATACCCAGATGGTCAGGAGAATAAGTTTGTAGATAGATTTGATAAGAAAAGAGTTCATTATGAAAGTTATAAATAAATAAGCAAACAAATAAACCTTCGATTAATTAATTAGTCGAAGGTTTATTTGTTATATTTTTTTTATTAAGTTTCGTTCATAAAATTTAGAAAATATTGTTTTGACAATAGCGGTTAGTTCTTTTATTATCCCATGAAACTCAATTGCTATATAATTACTAAAAAGAGTTATAACACCTATGGTGATGGATAAACCAAGGGTTAATGTTAATAAAGCTGAAGCGGTTGCTTTTAACCCATTTTTGACAAAGACTGTATTCAATGGTTTTGTATTTTTCACTTCTCTGATGGTATTGCATAAAATAAGCATACTAAGCCTCCTATAACAATTAATAAACCTAAAATTGAGGACAGCTTCATAATTCTCACCCCTTTTTATTTTAATCTTATCTACTTGTTATGATATATTTTATTGATATAAGAAATATCTTAATTGATAATAATTTAAGCAGTATAATGACGAGTTACATAGTAGTTAACAGTATTTTGATTCCAACGAGTGCTAGAACTGGAGTTGTAACACACAGAGAAATTAAGATAGCTTGAATCCATGATACTTCAGGACTGTTTTTGTATTTAGATTCCATGATAAATTGACCCCATTTCTTCATTAAATACTACATTTTTATAATGATACAAATTCAACTTACTATATATACCATTTGACATAAAGAATACCATAAAATTAACGCCATTGCAATAAAACATTTATATATTATTTTTCATTTTAATCTTACAGGATTAAATTTGTATTAAATCAAAATTAAGAAAACATTAAAATATAAGTAGTTTTTTTAGTCTAAGTTTAGGAGAGTGATTATTTAAGGGATAGTGGTTCAGGGCATAAAAATAATTTGATATATTGGAAGGAAGCACCAGAATTTTACTGGTTGTTTACAGCATTAACTATGGTGTTATTATTCCAGTCTTTAATTAAAATATTGGGTTTTTAATTAAACTGACTATATTAAAGGCAAATAAACATTAATTGTAGTTCCTACATTAATTTTGCTAGTTATAGTTACTCCATAGTCATTTCCATAAAGGAGTTTAATTCTATTGTCTACATTTTTAATTCCTATTCCTGTAAAATGTATATGTTTAGAAGTAGGGGATGAATATAGACTTTGTAGTTGGGATTCTTCCATGCCGATTCCGTTATCTATTATTTCACAAAGTAGGTTATTATTTTTTACAGATATAAACACGTGTATACGTCCTTCTTCATTTCCAGAAAATGCATGGAAAAGAGCATTTTCAATAAAGGGCTGAAGGACTAGTTTTGGAAGTCTATAATTAACACACTGCTCAAATACATGAAAATTAACTTTTATATTATCACCACATCTAGTTTCATTTATAAAGACATAGTTTTTTAGATTTTCTATTTCTTGCTCTACAGTTATGGTTTCACTGGTTTCACTAATGGTATTTTGTAATAGTGAGATGAATGAATTTATGGTTTCGCTTGCTTTTTCTTTATCCTCTTTTAGAACTAGCAGTTTAATAGAGGCTAAGGTGTTATAGATAAAATGGGGATTAATTTGCATTTGAAGAGCAGACAATTCTGATTTTCTTTGCTCTTTTTGAGCGATAAGTAACTTCTCTACATAATTATTTAGATCATCTAACATATAGTTAAAGGAACTGCTTAATTTTTTTATTTCGGAACTTCCTGCTAAATTTATATGATTATTAAAGTCACCTTCAGTTATTTTAGACATTTCTTTTACTAAAACTCTTAGGGGATTTATAGTTTTTCTTGTAATTACAAATAGTATTGAAACTGAAATAGCTATTATTAGTCCACAAAAGAGCACTATTTCTTTTATATTATACATATCTTCTAAAGCAAGGTTCGTATCAATAATGTTTACTAAATAGAAATTATAAATTGGCATATATTCTGCTAAAATCGTGTAATTTTTATTGTTTAACTTTACATTTTTAAATTTAAGATTATTATTATCTATATTTTTTGCTATATTAAGCAAGGGTTTATCAATAGTTCCGATAATATTCTCTTTATTAGAGGATACGATGGTACCATCATAGGACATTATTGCAACATCATTGCTCTTAGTTGTAAAGTTAGAATAGAGCTTTTTAAATGTGTTTTCATTTATACTTATATATAACATACCAAATTGCTGCTTTGTTCTTTGATCGTGCAATACCTTTGTAGCGATAATAACATTTCTATGTGTTGTCAAGCTATTAAATCCAGAGTTGCTATATTGATATAGTAATTTATCTGGATTTTTAAGTGAGTTTTTTGTTATTTGATTTTCTTTTATTTCGTTTACAGGGATAGTTAATAACGCGGAACTTCTTATATATGTGGAATTATTTGCTCCAATTAATAAAAAATCAATATCTTTAGAATTCAGATTCATGGTATCATTTTTTAAATGTTGTTTAAGGTTATATATAATATTGGATAAATCTATTGTACTAATGTTATATTCAGTAAGGTATCGACGAAAGGCCCAACTATCATTTATAGTGTTCATAAGACTTATAAGTTTATCATTTAAATCAGCAGAAGTATCTTTAATCTCATTTAAGCTTTTAGTGTTTGTAACACTAAAGTTATTAATAAATACTTTCTTTGAAATATTCATTATTGTAAGTGCAGTTATAATAGAAATACATATACTGCTAATTAACATAATTAATGTTAGTTTAAAGAATAAGCTATTGTTCCTTAATTTATTTATAATTTTAGTCATTGGTTAACCTCTTTTGTTATCTAGAATATTTCTTCTGAATTTACTTGGGGTGAGCTTTTTAAACTTTTTAAATACTTTACAAAAATAACTATGATCTGAATACCCTACCATAAAACTTACTTCTGAAACTGGAATTTTTTCATTTCCTAAAAGTTCAACAGCTTTTTCAAGTCGTATTTTATTAAGATATTCGCTAAAACCTTCCGCATTATGAGAACTAAAATATGAAGATAAGTAGTAATAGTTAAAATGAAATTTATCAGCAACTTGTTTAAGAGACAATTGCTCATAATAATGATTTGATATGTACTCAATAATTTTATTTATCATATGATCATTTAATTTACTTTCGTCATTATTTAATATTGATTTTGTATCTTTGGTTATAATATCAAGTAAATTTAATAATTCATCAGGAGATTTAGTTTCATCTATCCTTTGAAAATATTCTAGTTTTGAGTTATCCATTTCCTCCATGTTAAAATTAAGTTCATCTAAAATATTTATAATATTATATAAAGCGTTCTCAAAAAGTGTTTTTAATTCGAATTCATTAATGCTGATATTTTTTATAGAAAGGCAAAGGTACTCCTTTAAATAAATTAAAGCGTTATCTAAATTAAGTGTATATATTTGGCCTGAATAATATTTAAAATCAAATTTTTCTTTTAAGCTGTTTTTAGGTAATAACGCATAAGTAATAAGAGTTTTTCCTTTAAAATAAAATTTATATCCAAGTAGTGGTTTGAAATTGTTTATATA
Organism: Clostridium estertheticum; assembly: GCF_026650985.1. Lineage (GTDB taxonomy): Bacteria > Bacillota > Clostridia > Clostridiales > Clostridiaceae > Clostridium_AD > Clostridium_AD estertheticum_C. The sequence goes on along the minus strand of NZ_CP086239.1, from coordinate 1,699,675 downwards.
AATATCTTCTAATTTATATAAGGAATTAAAAAGATTACTTATTACAAAAAATATTTCGGGGATATCCTTTGAAACTTCCAAAAGCATAAGATTTATTCGAGCTATAACCTCAGAATAATTTTCAGCTTTTAAATTTATTACAAGTAAGAAAAAATTATTTTCGGCTTCTACTTCAAAATATATTAAGTCTTTTAAATATATTTTTGCAGCTTTAGATAAAATAGATCTCAAAGATAAAAGGCTCATGGAGGTTATGTTATTTATTTTTTTGATATTATCGCCTATAAGCAAAAAAGAGTCAAGAGAAAAAGTATCATCTAGTATTTTTTCATCTAAACCAGAATAAAAACCAGAAATTAATTTGGTTAATAAATTGTTAATATTTAGAGTATTACTATTTTCAGGAGTAGACATAACAAAACCAGGAATATTACTAGCAGTATTTTTTAAAAGTAAAACCATCTCCTGTGGATCTAATTTTGGTTTCAAAATATAATCATTTATACCTAATTTGAAAGTGTCTTTTACATAGTTAAAATCACTATAACCGCTTAAAATAACTATTTGTATCTCAGGATATTTTGTTTTTACTACCTTTGCTAGATCGACACCATCCATAATAGGCATAACTATATCTGAAATTATTATGTGGGGTTTAAGCTTTTCTATAAAATTTAAAGCTTCCTTTCCATTAGAAGCTTCGCCTATAATTTCGAAACCTTCTTTATTCCAATCTACAAGATATTTTATACCTTGTCTTAACAAATATTCATCGTCTACTATTAAAATTTTGCAAAAGTCACTCAAGGGTATCAGATCCTTTAAAATTATTTCTTTATAACTTAGTTGTATTAGTATTATTACATTGTATAGTATATAGTAATATTAAAGATATTTCAATTAGTACTATATACTATACAAATGTAAATGTATACAAAGATAATCATATAATATTAAAAAAGTACAAATTCGGTGTTAACAATAAATTCTTATTTATTAAAATAACACAAGTTTATATAAATATATTACTATTTGAATTTTAAAATTTGATGTAAACTAAGGTTAGAAATACTTGTAATCGTTTAGACGAGTAAGAACCAAATTTAAAGGGGGATTTTAACTATGAAAACAAAAAAATTAATAGCTATTGCTCTAACTGCTATTATGACACTTAGTATGGCAGGGTGTGGAACGGCCAGTAAAAAAAGTGCTACAACAGCTACTACAAACAAAAAACTTGTGATATGGGCATGGGATGGAACTTTTAATGTTGTTGCTGCTAAAGAAGCAAAAGCAATTTATGAAAAGGATCACAAAGGCGTAGACGTACAGATAGTAGAGATGGCTCAAAACGATATAGTACAAAAGTTAAATACAAATTTAAGTTCTAATACAACAGCAGGGTTACCCAATATAGTTCTTATTGAAGATTATAGATCACAAAACTTCTTGACTTCTTATCCTGATTCTTTTAAAGATATGTCTAGCAAGGTTAAGACTACTGATTTTATGGACTATAAGCTTAAATCAGATAGTTTAAATGGAAAGCTTTACGGAGTTCCTTTTGATAGTGGTGCTGCAGCTCTATTTTATAGAACAGATTTAATAGAAAAGGCCGGATATAAAAAATCAGATATGGAAAACATAACCTGGGAAAAATTCATAGAAATTGGTAAAGCGGTAAAAGCAAAAACTGGAAAAGCAATGTTAACCATGGATCCTAACGATTTAGGAATAATAAGAATAATGATGCAATCAGCTGGTCAGTGGTATGTAAAAGATGATGGAAAGACCGTGAATTTAGAAAATAATGTAGCATTAAAGGAGAGCATTAAAATATATAAACAGCTTATGGCAGCGGGAATAACAAAACAAGTTTCTGATTGGGATCAATTTGTAGGTGCATTTCAAAAGGGTGATGTTGCATCGGTTCCATCTGGATGTTGGATTTCAAGCTCAATAACTAAAGCAACGGATCAAAGCGGAAAATGGGCAGTGGCAGCAATACCAAAACTCGGAGCAGTTAAAACATCAGTAAATGCTTCAAATGTAGGAGGATCAAGTTGGTATGTTTTAGACAAGGTAGGCGATTCAGAATTAGCTTCAGATTTCCTTGCTAAAACTTTTGGTACTAATAAAGAACTTATGAATACTTTATCTAGTAAAATTAATCTTATAAGTACTTTAAAATCTTCATCAACTACAGCTAATTATCAAAAACCAGTTGAATTTTATGGTGGACAAAAAACAGCACTGGATTTATCTAAATGGACAACACAAATACCTCCAGTAAACTATGGTTTATATACTTATAGTATAGAAGATATATTAACGGGAACAGTGCAATCTATAGTTAAGAGTGGTGCCGACATAGATAAAGCACTTAAAGATGCTCAAAAGCAAGCAGAATCAGCTGTAGTTAAATAGCTTAATTATAATCCTTTGTTAATTAATGATTAACAAAGGATTAACTTATAAAAGGGAGGCGCAGCCGTTGTGAAAAAAAGTAAATTAAACAAAAATTATGATAGGACAGGTTGGTTATTTACTATCCCCAGTATACTTATAATAATTTCCTTTGTTTTCTATCCTATGATAAAAGCTTTGATTACCTCATTAGAATCAGGCATGGGAAATAATCTGAAATTCGTAGTAATTGCTAATTATACTAGATTATTTACTGATGATATATTTAAAAAAGCAGTTACAAACACTCTTATTTATTTAGTAGTTCAGGTACCAATAATGATTTTGCTAGCATTGTTTATATCGGTAATATTAAATGATAAAAATTTAAAATTCAAAGGCTTTTTTAGAACTGCAATATTTCTGCCTTGTGTAACATCCTTGGTAGCATATTCTGTAATATTTAAAAGTCTATTTTCAAGTGATGGGTTAATGAATAATTTGTTATTAAGCATACATTTAATAACTTCTCCCATAGAATGGATCACGAGTCCTTTTTGGGCTAAAATCACTATAATCATAGCTATAACTTGGCGTTGGACTGGTTATAACATGATATTTTATTTAGCTGGCTTACAAAACATTGATCCAAGCATTTATGAAGCAGCAAAGATAGATGGTGCGACTGGAGTAAAACAATTTTTCCATATTACTGTACCTTTATTAAAACCAATTATTCTATTTACTACTGTAATGTCAACTACAGGTACTTTGCAATTATTTGATGAAGTAATGAATATAACTAAAGGTGGGCCAGGGAATGCATCAACTACAATATCACAATACATATACAATTTAAGTTTTAAATATAGTCCTAATTTCGGTTATGCAGCAGCAGTATCTTTTACCATTGTAATTATGATAGCTGTATTATCCTTAATACAATTTAAAGTGGCAGGTGATGAAAAATGAAAAATGTAAAAAGCTCATTTAAATATATATTTTTAAGTATAATATCCATAGTTTCTATTTTCCCATTTATATGGATGCTTATAGGTATGACGAATAAATCAGTAGATGTGTCTAAAGGATCATTAATACCAGGTACGCAATTACTACAAAATATGCAAAATCTTTTTAATTCTGATTTGAACTTTTCTACCTCTTTATGGAATTCAGCTAAGATTACTATTATAACAACAATTTTAGCATTAATTGTAGCTTCTTTTGCAGGATATGGGTTTGAAATATATAGGAATAAAGCTCGTGACAGAGTTTTTAATATTTTGTTATTATCTATGATGATTCCGTTTGCAGCGCTCATGATACCATTATTTAAGATGTTTAGCACATTTAAAGTTTTTGGTCTAAACACTGCAGCTGCAGTAATAATTCCTAGTATATCTACTGCATTTTTAATATTCTTTTTTAGGCAAAATACGAAATCTTTCCCAAAGGATATTTTAGAAGCAGGGCGTATTGATGGATTAAATGAATTTCAAATATTTACAAGAATCTATGTGCCTACAATGAAATCTACTTATGCAGCAGCTGCAATTATTACGTTTATGAGCAGTTGGAACAATTATATGTGGCCTCTTATTGCACTACAAAGTCCAGAAAACAGAACAGTTCCACTTATTATTTCTACCATGGGATCATCTTATTCTCCAGATTATGGAATGATTATGGCTGGAATTGTAATAGCAACACTTCCGACAGCAATAGTTTTCTTTTTAATGCAGAAACATTTCGTTGCAGGAATGCTAGGTTCTGTTAAAGGATAATATGTATTATAATAAAATAGAAAGTAGGAGATGAAATTATGAATTTTAAAATACCAAGTTTAGATTGGCTTTCTGATACATCAGTTTTTGCTGTTAACAGAATTGATGCTCACTCAGATCATAAATATTATTTGACAAAAGAAGAAGAATCAATTGGCGAAATGGATCTTCGTCAAAGTTTGAATGGAAATTGGAAGTTTAGTTTTGCGGTAAACCCAAGCTCTAGAATTAAAGATTTTTACGAGCCTGAATTTGATTGTCATTGCTTTAAGGATATAGAAGTTCCTGCACATATACAACTTCAAGGTTATGATAAACCTCAATATATAAATACCATGTACCCTTGGGATGGGCATAGTGAGTTATTACCACCTGAGGTATCTAAAGAATACAATCCTGTGGGAAGTTACGTAAAGTATTTTGATATTGATGAAAATATTAAAGGTGGACCTGTATATATTTCTTTTCAAGGAGTGGAAAACGCTTTTTACCTTTGGCTAAATGGTGAATTTATAGGGTATAGTGAGGACAGTTTTACTCCATCAGAGTTTGATTTAACAAAGCTTATTAAAGATGGAGAAAATAAGCTGGCTGTGGAGGTATATAAGAGATCAACTGGAAGCTGGCTAGAAGACCAAGACTTTTGGCGTTTTTCGGGAATATTTAGAGATGTGTATTTATATTCTGTTCCAGAAACTCATATTCAAGATTTATTTGTGAAAACAAACTTAGACAAGTCTTATAAAAATGCAGTTTTAGATCTAGATTTAAAAATAAAGGGAGAAATTAATTCTACCATAGACTTAGAACTTATGGATAAAGATGGAATAGTGGTAGCAAAAGATATAGGAACATCTTTAGCAAAGAGCATATCATTAGATTTAAATGTTAATAATGTAGAGCTTTGGAGCGCTGAAAATCCATATCTTTATACCTTATTTGCTATAATTCGAGGACTTGATGGAAAAGTAGTTGAAGTGGTCAGCCAAAAGGTTGGATTTAGAAGTTTTGAAATGATAAATAAGATTATGACCATAAATGGCAAACGTATAGTGTTTAAGGGCATAAATCGTCATGAATTTAACTGTAGAAAAGGTAGAGCTATTACTAAAGAAGATATGTTATGGGACATAAAATTCTTAAAACAAAATAATATAAATGCTGTGAGAACTTCTCATTATCCTAATCAAACACATTGGTATGAGCTTTGTGATGAATATGGCATATATTTAATAGATGAAACTAATTTAGAAACTCATGGATCTTGGCAAAAGATGGGCAAAATCAAACCTGATTGGGTTATTCCTGGCAGTAAAAAACAGTGGTTAGACATTGTACTTGATAGAGCAACGTCTATGCTTGAAAGGGATAAGAATCATCCGTCCATTTTAATATGGTCTTGTGGGAATGAATCCTTTGGTGGAGAAAATATATATAAGATGTCAAAGTATTTTAGAGAAAAAGATCCTTCGAGATTAGTTCATTATGAGGGTGTATTCCAGGATAGGAGCTTTAATGAAACTAGTGATATGGAAAGCAGAATGTATGCTAAGGTTTTTGAAATTGAGGAGTATTTAAATAATGCTCCAGAAAAACCATATATAAGCTGCGAATACATGCATGCTATGGGAAATTCCTGTGGAGCAATGCATAAATATGTGGAGCTTGAAAGCAAATATCCGCTTTACCAAGGTGGCTTTATTTGGGATTATATTGATCAGTTCTTAATTAAAAAGGATAAGTTTAATCAGGAAGTTATGGCTTATGGAGGAGATTTTGATGATAGACCAACGGATTACAACTTCTGTGGAGATGGTATAGTTTATGCAGATAGAAAACCCTCTCCAAAGGTTATCGAAGTAAAAAAACTTTATCAAAATATAAAATTAACTACTGACAGAGATGGAGTTTTGGTTAAAAATGAAAATCTATTTATAGATACTTCAGATTACATTTTAGAGTACTGCCTAGATTTTAATGGAAAAGAAATTTACAAAGGCTTTTTAACAGTTATTGTTAAGCCTTGTGAAGAAAAGTATGTAAGTTTTAAACTCCCTGAGGTGAAAACTTTTGGGGAATATGCTTTGAATGTTTCATTTAAGCTTAAAGATGGAAATGTTTGGGCAGAAGCTTTGCATGTGGTAGCCTTTGATCAGTATGTATTTAATGTAGAGGGAATTGTTGATGCTAAAAAATTAACTAAGATTCAAGTTGTCCATGGGGATGTAAATATTGGAGTTAAAAATGATGATTTTAGTGTCTTATTTTCAAAACAAGAAGGTGGAATGGTATCTCTTAGATATGATGGCATAGAAATGATAACTAGGGCCCCAATGCCTATTTATTGGAGAGCTATGACGGATAATGATAAGGGAACTAATCATGGATTTAGGTGTGGACAATGGCTTCAAGCAAGTATGTTCCAAAGTTGCATTGATGTAAATGTAATTGAAGATGATTATAGCATTACCGTAGAATATACATATGCACTTCTAGCGGGAATACAGGCTGAAGTTAAGATAGCCTATACTGTATATTCTAATGGTGAAATTAAAGTAAGTTGCAATTATAAGGGTGTTAAAGGAATGCCTGAGCTTCCTATATTTGGAATGGCATTCAAATTATCCTCGGATTATGATAATTTCAAGTGGTATGGCAAGGGACCAGAAGAAAATTATGTGGATAGACTTCATGGAGCAACACTTGGAATTTTCGAAAAATCAGTGGAAGAAAATGTTTCAGGGTATATTGTACCTCAGGAAAGTGGAAACCATACTGGGGTTAGATGGGCTAAGATAAAAGATAAAAATGGATTTGGTATTGAGTTTGAAGCAAGCAAGGTACCATTTGAATTAGGAGTATCTCCATATACAGCATGCGAACTTCAAAATGCATATCATCACAATGAACTACCAAAAGTTAACTATACTGTAGTTACAATTGCAGAAAAACAAATGGGAGTTGGTGGTGATGATAGCTGGGGAGCACCAGTTCACAAAGAATATCTTATAGATTCCTCAAAGGATATTCACTTTGAATTTACAATGAGAAAATGTTTAGAATAGTGAATGTGAATAATAAAATTTAATTGATTCATAAAACCTCCTATACTGTTAGGCTTTGGCACTTAACATTATATAGGAGGTTTTTAATTTTTTATAGTAGTACAATAAAAATTTTACGAATATAATAATTTGACTATAATTGTAAAGTAATTCACATATTATAAAAAGTTCTTGTATTTAAGTTACAAAATTATGTAGTATAATAAAGAACATAAACATATAAAACATTTTAAGGGGTGGGAATGATGGAAAACTCAGAAAGCATAATATCAATAAAGAATTTACAAATGAGTTATGGTAACAAGTTGGTGCTTAATGGTATAAATTTGGAGATTCCTCGCGGCCAGATTATAGGATATATAGGGACTAATGGTGCTGGTAAAAGCACTACTATAAAAATAATGTTAGGTATATTAGAAGGATACTCTGGAACGGTTGAAATACTCGGACAAGATATTAGTAATGGAAGTATAGAGTATAAAAAGAAAATAGGTTATGTACCAGAGCTTGCTGATATATATGAAAATTTAACTGCTTATGAGTATATAAGCTTTTTAGGTGGAATATATGGTCTAGAAGAGAAAAAACTTATAGAGAGATCGGAAAAGCTAATGGGACTATTTGCAATGGACAATGTTATAAATTCTAGAATATCCTCATATTCAAAAGGCATGAAGCAAAAGCTACTTATAATATGTAGTTTAATTCATAACCCTGATATATTATTTTTTGATGAACCGTTAAGTGGACTGGATGCTAATAGTGTTATGGTGTTTAAAGAGGTTATGAAAACTCTTGCAAAGGGAGGGAAAACAATATTTTATTCATCGCATATAATGGATGTTGTAGAAAAGGTAAGTGATAGAATAATACTATTAAATGCTGGACAAATAGTTGCTGATGGCAGTTTTGAGGAGCTTAAGAATAATCAAAGGGAGGGTTCACTTGAGGAAATATTTAATCAATTAACAGGGTTTAATGAGCATACAGCGATTGCTGAAGAATTTGTTTCTTTAGTTGAAGAGGTGTAGGTATGGAAAATTTCACGGTTCTTAAGATATTAGATAAATTCCAATGTATATATGTAAAATTAGGAGTTAACTATAAAGTTATGAGAATGATTCTACAAATAAAATTAACCATGGATGGCAGACGGGTAAGCAATGTCATGGGAAAAAATAAAAAGAGTGACGAGAGCCGCGGTAAAAACAATTATTTAAGTCTGCTTATGTTTAATGCTTTTATAAGTATTTTTATTGGTCTAATAATGAATAGTGATATGCCTGCTATGAAAGCTACAAATATTGTAATAGGTATAAATCTATTTATGATGATTTCACTTATGATATCTGACTTTTCAGCAGTATTATTAGATGTAACAGAGAAAAGTATATTATTACCAAAACCTATAGATAATAAAACTTTTAATGCAGCAAAAACAACTCATATATGTATATATTTAGCGGGCCTTTCACTGTCATTAAATTTAATTCCGCTCCTTATTGGTACAATAAAATATGGGATTTTGTTTTTCATAATATTTTTCATAGAAAATATCCTTTCGGTTTTAATAGTTATAACTTTAACATCTTTATTATATACCTTAGTTTTAAAGTTTTTTGATGGAGAAAAACTAAAAGATATAATAAACTATTTCCAAATATTATTAGCTTTTGTATTTGCATTTGGATATCAATTAGTTGCTAGAGTTTTTAATGTTTCAAATATGAATAGTGAATATGTACCTAAGCTTTGGCATGTAATATTACCATCCATGTGGTTTGCAGCGCCATTTGGAATATTGATAGATGGTAATAAACAACCTATCTTAATGTACTTACTAGTACTTGCGGTAGTGGGGCCAATTGTTTTAAGTATGCTTTATTTTAAAAAGGTAGTACCATATTTTGAAAAGAACCTTCAAAAATTAAATGCTAAAGGAGGAACTGTAAGCAGAAGGAGTGAAAATAGAAAGGAATTTATAGCTGGACTTGTTTGCAAGGATAATATTGAAAAGAGTATGTTTAAATTCACTCAAAATATGATAGCTACAGAACGAAACCTAAAGCTGAAGGTATATCCAACCCTTGCAATGGCAGTATTTATGCCAGTTTTATTTATATTTATGGACAGAAATGGTAAATCACTTTTGGATAATATTCAAAATGGTTTTGGTGGGAAGATTCATTTATTAATATATATAAGTATATTCTTATTATGTTTTTGTACAGCATTTATAAATAATAGTGATAGTTTTAAGGGAGCTTTTATATACAAGGTATTACCAATAGAGAATCCGGGAGTAATATTAAAAGGAGCAGTAAAAGGAACTATATTTAAACTTATAATACCACTATATTTATTGGATTCTATTGTATTCTTAATGCTTAAAGGTCCATCGATAATTATAGACTTAGTTGTAATGTTTTTAGTTCTTTTAATATTATCGTTAGTGTATTTTAAATTATCAAATAAGGCAATGCCGTTTAGCGTAAAATTTGCAACAACAGATAGTGGAAAACTTATAATGCCATCGATAATAACTAGCTTGCTACTTGGCGCATTTGCTGGAATTCATATAGCTATTAGAAATAATATAATATTTATATGTGTTTATGGAATAGTGCTTTTAATAGCTAATGTAATTCTCTGGAAAACTAGTTTTAATGTAAATTGGAAGGATATAGAAATGTAAAATTGTAAATAACATACCAGGGGGAATGTAAATGAGAGGTATTGATGATTACCTGAGGCTACAAGAGGAGACAAATAATGAAATTCAGCTCATCTTGTTAGACTTAGAAACGGTAGAGAAAAAAGAGAAAGAGTTAGTATACTTAGAGAATAAAAAAATATTAGAGAAACTTGAGGATTATAACCTAGGTGTGGCAGATAAAACTAGAAATGAGTTTGTTACTTTAAAAAATAGAATTGTTGCAATTACTGTGTCAAATGAAACTAAAAAGTTAGGATTAACTATAGAAATATCAAATTTATTCCAAATGGTAAGCGATTTAGAGAGGAAGCTAGTTGAACTAGAAACAAAAATTAGCGAGGTTACTACTTTTCAAACACATACTCTTAAGGAACCTACTAATGTTCCACAACATTTAAAAGATGAAAATATAAATCATACTTCAATTAAAAAGCCAGAAGGAAATAGTCTTAAATTAGGTATAGGAGCATTAAACTTAATTGGTATAATTTTAATCCTTATATCTCTTTCTACATTTGGCAGGGTTGTTTATGTGAATTTTATGTCAAAAGAGATGAAGGGGTTAACCCTGTTTTTAATACCTATATTAATCTTATTACTTAGTGAATTATACCTACTCAGGAAGAATTACAAATTTTCAAAAGGTATAACGGCCCTTGGAATATCTGGTTTATATATAGCAGTAATAATAAATTACTTAGAACTTGAAAATATTTCAGGCATAACAACGCTGGTTATTACGGCTTTAATAACTGGTGGGGCAATTTATTTAAGTTATAAAAAGGAATCAAATTTACTCAGAATTGTAACTTTAATAGGAGCATATATATGTTTAGTACCTGTAGACAAGATATCAGCGGGGCAGTCATATACATTACTTATAATATTAATATTTATAAATATATTAAATATATATTTTCCACTACAGGAAATTAAAAGTAAAGAAATAAACGTATCATTTGAATTTTACACATCAATGTTAGCATTAATCTCTACTATAATTATTGGGGTAAATTTTGATAAGTATGTGGTGACACTATTATATATACTAATAACTCTTATATACAGTGTGCAATTTATGATTACTTGTAAAAGAAAAGAAAGTACACTTAACTCGATAGGGATACTAATGTATTTTATAATATATCCTTTCTCATCACTATCAATATATATAGACACGACTATTTGGTATGTACCTTTGCTTGCTTACTGTATTATTGGAATTGCAATATTATTAAGGTTAAAAAACTCATCAAAATGGACGGGTTATGTAGGCGTTGTAATAACTTGCTTAGACATACTTTTTAGATTAAATCTAGATTTACACGGCAAATATAGTATCGTCACTATAAGTGTAATATCTGTTTTAGTTTTAAGCACACTTATGGTTTGGTTAAAAGATAAAAATATTTTTTTAAGAGTTACTCTAATAGGATTAGTGGGTTTAAGTATGTTAAATTGTTTAATTAATATAAATAAGCCTATTAGTATAATATATTTAGTATTATATGCGGCTATAATTTATTGTAGTAAAGAGTTTAAAAATAATATAGTAATTATAATGTTTAAATATTTTTATCCGCTGATTATAGCAGGGTGGGTATTTAATGAGATAAATAATATAGATATGTTTAATAATCTACAATCATTCATAGCGCTTAGTATATTTGTTATCTACACAGTTATAATAAACAAATTTGATATATTAAAGCATGATAACATAAAGATAATGAATTTTATAAGTTTATGCTTTATAGTTTTTTTATGCATTATATCAGGTTTATATGGGAATATACAGTTTTATTTAACTACAATGCTTATAATATATATTTTAGTATCTATGTTTACTGATGAATATATAGATAACATTAAATTTAATTTCAATAAGGTGTTAATCGGAGCATTGTTATCAACTTATATAGTAGTGAGATTAAGTTTTATAGTTGATGTAGTATATGAATTTAAACAACTAATGCTTAGTATATCACTTATGTTAGTTGCTTTTGGTAGTGTATTTTTAGGATTTAAAATAAATAATTCCCAGCTTAGAAAATATGGCTTAATATTATCGCTTATAACTTGTGCTAAATTAATGCTCATAGATTTCTATTCATTTAATTTTATAATTAAGACACTAGTATTTATGATCGTTGGGGTAATTGCATTATTAATATCTTACACATTCTCTAAGCTTGAAAAGGAGCATAAAAACAAATAAAAATAAAATATATTTATATGAGTTTGAATGTGGGAAAGAATATCCGCATACATATAATATAATATACGATTTAATAATATGAAGGAAGCAGGGTGAATTATGAGCGCAAATAAAAACTGGGATATATTTTTTGATGATGAGGTTAAGGAATTAACAAAAATGAATCTACCGGACCCAGAAACCTTAGATTATTATGAGAGGACTAGAAATAGAGAAATTTTTTGGAACTTTGATATTGATGATAGTTTGGTTGATTTTTCATTAATGATTATAAAGTGGAATAAACAAGATAAAGGTAAATCGCCTGAGGAGAGAACTCCAATTAAGATCTTTATAAATTCTAATGGAGGTGAATTACCTGCAGTGCTCAATTTCATAAATGTTATACAACTTTCTAAAACACCAGTGTATACAATAGGACTCGGAAAAACTTACAGTTCGGGTGGATTAATGTTACTTGCTGGTTCAAAAGGCCACAGATATGTGTTTCAGGATACAACAGCACTAATCCATTCTGGTAGTACAGGGGCTATGGGTAATACAGATAAAGTTTTAGATAATTTTGAATTTACTCAAAGACAAGAAAAAAGAGTTAAAGATTTTATTGTCGCAAATACAAATATTACAGATAAACTATATACAAAAAATTATAGAAAAGATTGGTGGTTAATGTCTGATGAAATCATTTCACTAGGACTCGCAGATAAAATAGTAACTGATTTAGAAGAGATATTTTAGCTCCATTATATTAAAAATTATATATAACTAGGGGATGCTCAACTATGGAGTGTTTCATAGTTATAAATATAATGGGACAAGTTACTATTAAAGGTACAAGCTAAGGTATTATAAAAAACAGGAGGGTTAATAATGAAGTTAAATAAAATTCATCATATAGCTATTATTTGTTCGAATTATGAAAGGTCTAAAAAATTCTACGTTAATATTTTGGGATTACATATAATTAAAGAGGTATACAGAAAAGATAGAGAGTCATATAAACTTGACTTGGGCGTTTCTGGAAATTATCAAATAGAATTATTTTCTTTTAAGCAATCACCTAAAAGGCTTAGTTACCCTGAAGCAAGAGGATTAAGGCATCTTGCTTTTGAGGTGGACAATATATATGAGGCCATAAAAGAACTAAATGATAAAAATGTTATTACTGAGGATATTAGAATTGATGAAATTACGGGAAAAAGATTTACTTTTTTTAGTGATCCAGATGATTTACCTATAGAATTATATGAAAAATAATAAAAATTATTAAATAATTGCTATAATAGGTATATAAGAAGGTGTTATTATCAAAAAAAAGGATATATTAATTTTTTATAAAATATTATTGGGAGTTATTCTGATTATTTCTTTTGTCTGTATGCAACCAGTTAGTGCGCAGGGAAGTAAAAGCTTTTATGTGTCTGGGTATAATATTAATATAATAATAAATAAGGATGGTTCTGCTGATTATGAAGAGAGACTTACCTATAATTTTGATGGTGAGTTTAATGGGGTGCTTAGGGATGTGGATTTTTCTGGTACAAAAGGCTTAAAAAATAAAAAAGTTTATGTAATTGAAAATACAAAGTTACAAGAACTTAAGCTAAATTCTGAAAATTCACTAGATGAGAAAGGTGATTCGGGAACATACAATTTTGTAGAGGATGGAGATTTAGGGCATTTTAAGATTTTTGAAGCTTCACAAGATGAGGAGAAAACTTTTGTTATAAAATATAAATTGGCTGATGCTGTTACAAAATATAAGGATATAGCAGAGTTTAATAGAAAAGTAGTTGACACAAAATGGGAAGTAGCTTTGGATAAGATAAATATAAAAATAACACTTCCATCAGGAGCTACAAAGGAGCAGTTAAAAGTATTTGCTCATGGACCTTTAACAGGTAAATCTTCCATATTAGATAGTAGAAATGTGGAATTTCAGGTGCCAACAGTATCACCAGGAGATTTTGTAGAAACCTTGGTTTTATTTCCTATAAAACTTGTTCCAAATTCAAGCAAAATAGTAAATAAGGATGCATTGTCTGGAATAATGGCAAATGAGGGCAAACTTGCAAGTGAAGCTAATGAGACAAGAGAGCAAGAACGATTAGATGGACAAGGTATTAATAAGCAACAGATTGAGAATCAAAAGCGAAAAGAGCTTGCTCAAATACAAATGAAGGCTGATGCCAAACCTAGGTTGATTTTTTATGCAATATTAGGGGCATTAGCAATTATGTTTTTATATTTTAGATATGATAAAGAACCTAAACACGACTTCTCTGGTAAATACTACAGAGAGCTTCCAGGAGAATATACTCCTGCCGAAATGAGTGTATTAATGTACTTTGGAAAAGTACATACAAGGGATATTATGGCTACCCTTATGAACCTGGTTAGAAAGAAACAATTTTCAATTTCACAAGATAATATGATCCGAAAGGATAAGAATAGTGACAAGAAAACAGTTCAGTATGAATTTAAGCTAATTGAAAAGAGACCAACTGTTAATTTAAAAAAACATGAAAAGTTTTTAATAAGCTGGTTAATATATAAAGTAGGAAGGTATGGTTGTGTCAGTCTTTATGATATAGAGAATTATGTTAAATCAGACAGTACAGCCCTACAATTTAAGTCAGATTATAATAGGTGGGTTAAACTTGTAAAAGAAGATGCTGATGAATATAAGTTTCTCCATAAAACGCCTATAATGCTTCGTGTACTAGTTGGGATAGTAGGAATTTATTGCGTAATATATAGAACACTTGAAGCATCATTTATGTTTATGCCAATTTCTTTAGTATTGATATTTGAGGGTGTTATATTAATTATTTTAGCTATAACCATGAATAAGAGATCAGAATATGGTAGTCAGCAGCATGCAATGTGGCAAGCATTTAAAAACTTTTTAAAAGATTTTAGTAGGTTAGATAAGGCTGAAATTCCATCTATTGTATTGTGGGAGCACTACCTTGTTTATGCTATTTCTCTTGGCGTTGCGAAGGAAGTTATTAAGCAGCTTCCTATAATATTTAAAAATGAAGATCTAAATAATAATCAGCTCACATATATGTATGGAACAAATTATGATTATTTTGTTGGTTTTGAGGTGATGTTTAATAATACTATGCATACTGTAAATAGGTCGGTTTCAAAAGCACAAAGTAGTTCAAGTTCAAATGATTCATCATCATTTGGCGGAGGCGGAGGCTTTAGTGGTGGCAGTTCCGGAGGCGATGGCGGAGGCGGCGGTGGAGGTGCATTTTAATGATGCATATTTGAAAGAGGGGGTTTATGTATGTTAATTCCAGTAATTATAGTAGTTGTAATATTGGTAATTATAGTTGTCTTTTATAATAGTCTTGTAGGTAATAGAAATAAAGTTAGAAATTCTTGGGGACAAATCGATATACAATTAAAAAGAAGATTTGATCTTATTCCAAACCTAGTTGAAATTGTAAAAGGTTATGATAATCATGAACGTAGTACTTTTGAGGGAGTAACCTCAGCTAGGACAAAATATCTTTCCTCAAGCACTCCAGAGGATATGATGAATGCTAATGGTGAATTAACACAGGTACTTGGAAAATTATTTGCAGTAGCTGAGGCCTATCCCGAGCTTAAGTCAAATATTAATTTTCTTGAACTTCAAGAAGAATTGTCAAAAACAGAAGATAAAATTGGTTATGCAAGACAATTCTACAATGACGTAGTTATGGAATACAACAATGTTGTTCAAATGTTTCCTTCAAGTATTGTTGCAAGGTTTTGTAGTTTTAAGGAAGAGTCTTCTTTCAATGTAGACGAGGATGAAAAAAGTGCTCCACAAATTAAGTTTTAAAGAGAATGATAAATGAATGGCTAAAATCGAAGAGTTTTGTCCTCTTAGATTTTAGCCATTTTTATTGTGAACAAAATTTATTAGCTTTTCATAATAGGATTGCATGATCTATAGCTATATTGTAATTATGAGTTATTTAATAAAGCATAAACTATATGTTAGGAAAGGTACTGTGTCTCTAATAAAAAGAATGTTTTGAACTTGTAATGTTACAAAATATATCTAATTTAGCAAAAGTTTATGATATAATAAGATTGTTATAAAATAAGACTATGGTAAGTATTAAGTTTCAACTTGCCACTTGCCACATGGGTGGCACCATGATTAAAGGGGATACCAATGAATGTGTTAATAGTAGAGGATGATATGCTGCAGAGGAAAAGTTTGAAAAAGATGATACAGCAAATAGACAAAGGTATAAATATATATGAATCTGTTGATAAAGATGAGGCTTTAGAAATTACAAACATCTATAGTATAGATGTTTTTTATGTGGATATATGTTTAAACAGTTCATCTGGAGTAGATTTCGCAATAGAGATTAGGAAGATACCAAAATATGAGTTTAGTTTTATTATTTTTTTAACAACTCATGTTGAATATTTAACTAAGGCATTTAAAGAAGTGCATTGTTATGATTATATTCTAAAACCATATGATATGGCAGATGTAGTGAATATGACAAAACACTTTAAAGCGCATATTGAAAAAACAAATGAAAGAAATGAAGCAAAAAGATATGTAATAATTGAAGTTAAAAGTGGTGTCAATGTAAAAATATATGTTGATGAGACTATTTTTATAGAGGTGTATCTTCGTAAATGTATGATACATACAGTAAATGGTGTTTTTAAAGTTAATAACTTACCGCTTAGTAAAATTCTTAAAATTATAAATTCTAACAATATAGTTCAGTGTCATAAATCTTTTGCGGTGAACGTTAAATATATAAAGAAGATAGAGAATGTAGATAGTAAATTGAGTGAAATTTACTTCGAAAATTATGATAAAAATGCTCCTTTAGGTTACAAATTCAAAAATACGATAATGGAACAATTTCAGTAATTAAATTGAATTTGTTATAAAAAGGAGAGTATGGGATGATAGTTGTACTACAATATGCCTTAGTTAGTTTTATTGAATTGTTTATATTTATGTTATTATGGTCGAAATTTTGTCTTAAGGATGAAAATAATTGGTTGAAAAATATATTCGTAATACTAATAGAAATAATTATACTAATCATAATAAACAAAACAAATGTTTATGTGGATTTTCTTATTCGATGTACGAGTATGATTATTTTTATGAAAATCATGTATAAGAGATCATTTATAAAGACAATAGTGGAATTTATAGTATTATCGTGTGTAAATATGATTTTACAAATAACCCTAATTAGTTGTGCAAATTTAGCTGGATTCCCATATTCTGGTAAATATGCAATGAGAATTGTTTTTCTTTTGATAGAATTAGTTTGTGCCATTATTATAACAAGATGTAACTTTAGTAAAATAGCAAAGAAAGTTATGAAATTGGATTCTAAGATACTATATTATTTTGTAATTAATTTAGGGTTATACATTATATTTTCTAAATTTATATGGGAATATAATAAAAACATAATATTAGATAATCTCTTAGTATATATTTTTATTATAGTATCGATGATATCGTTAAATATATTCTTATATTATTATATAATTAAAATAAGTGAGGATAAAAAGGTTTTAGAAGTTCAAAATATGTACAAGCCTATATTGCTTGATATAGTAGAAGAGACAAGGCGGAGACAACATGATTTTAAAAATCATCTAAACACTATAAATGCAATAGTAGAGGTAAGCAGTGAAAAAGAAGTTAAAAATGAATTAAGAAAGTATATTATGTCACTTAAATATTCAAATGATATTATAGAAGATATCATATATATAGACAATATTATAATTAAGGCTATAATATACAATAAACTCTGTGATGCAGATAGATTAAATGTAAAATTTTTATTTAATGTGACAAATAATTCATTGGATAATAGTTTAAATGATTATGAAATTTCAGATATACTAAATAATTTGCTTGATAATGCTTTTCAAGCTGTTAAAAATGACACGAAGGATAAGATCGTTATATTAAATATATGTGAAGAAGGAAATGATAATATTGTAGAGGTTAAGAATAGTGGAAGAACAATAAAACCAGACAATATAGAAAATATATTTAAAAGAGGATTTTCAACTAAAAAAGGGGATAATAGGGGATATGGTCTTTTCAATATTAAAGAAATAGCTAAAAAAAAGGGTAGCGATATTCAACTATCATTTGAAGATGGTTATACTGTTTTTAAAATGTCATTTAATCAAACTTCTAAAAGAAGTAAGAACTCGAAGATAAGTAAAATAAGCCTTTGAGTTTCAACTTGCCACTTGCCATGTGGGTGGCACTGCTTTTTTTATTCCGTTTGTGAGGGAAAATGTACGTTACAGGAATTTTATCTTGTTTTATATAAAAAGTATAGTAAAATTTATATGTGAAGTTACACAAGGAGGCATATTATGATTAATGAAGTATTAAAGGTCGATAATCTTAAAAAAATAATTGGCAAGCGTACAATAGTTTCAGAAATTTCTTTTGAACTTAAAAAGGGAGAGATATTTGGGTTTCTAGGACCTAATGGAGCTGGAAAATCTACTACTATCAAGATGATTGTTGGGTTATCAAAAATTACTGAGGGAAGTATTTACGTGGGTGGATGCTCAGTAAAAGATGATTTTAAAGGAGCAATGCGCAATATTGGGTGCATAGTTGAAAATCCAGACATGTATAAATATATGTCTGGTATGGATAATCTTAAGATATTCGCTAAAATATATGAAGGTGTAGATGAATCACGAATCAATGAAGTAGTAAAAATTGTAGATCTTGAGAGAGCAATAAATGACAAAGTAAAAACTTATTCGCTAGGAATGAAGCAACGTCTAGGAATTGCCCAAGCACTACTTCATAGTCCTAAACTTCTTATACTTGATGAACCTACAAATGGGCTTGATCCAGCAGGAATTAAGGCAATGCGAGTGCTACTTCGAAAGTTAGCATCAGATACTGGTCTTACAGTACTTGTATCTAGCCATATTTTAAGCGAAATGCAGCAGATGTGCGACCGCGTTGGAATAATCAATAAAGGTAAAATTATAACGATAAAATCTGTTGAAGAACTCCTTAACATGACAAAGGAAGATGATAAAACAATTATAGTATTAGAATCGGACGATAATGATAGGGCAGTTTCACTTCTAACAAGCATTAATATAAATGGTAGTCTATTAGGTGATGGAGTACATATTGAAACAACGAAGGAACGTGTACCTGAAATAGTTACAACATTAACAACTGCTGGTATTGCTATTTTGGGTATGGATAAACAAGAGACACAATCACTTGAAGATGTATTTATGAAGCTTACAGGGGAGGGCAAATAAAATGGGTAGTTTTTTTACACTTGTTTCAATAGAAAATACAAAATTGTGGAAAAGAGTTTCTGCGAAAGTAATGTTTTTAATAATGATTATACTTATATTGGCAGCAACTGGTATTTATAAATATTATACTGTATCTCAGAAGGTTCCAAACACCACCACAGTTTCGCAAAATTGGAAACAAGAATTGCAAGCTAATGTGGCGCTTCAAAAAATTCAGCTAAAACAGGCTGAGGATGGTAAGAATAATATTTCGAAAGTGCTTACGGGATCACTTAAAAAGGGAATCGCAGAAGGTGAGTACAGAATCAGTAATGATATCAAACCAGAATCACAAAAGAGTGTTTGGTCAAGAAGCACAAAGTTTTCTACAGATGCGGGTTATAGTAGACTTATTGCGCTTTTTGTAATAATAGCATGTTCAGCTTTAGTTGCTGGTGAATTTTCAGAAGGTACAATGAAAATGATGATATCGAGGCCTTATAAACGTTATGAAATCCTTTCTGCAAAATTAGTAGCTACAATAATTTATGGTCTTGAACTTTTGGTAGCAACATTTTTATTGAACTTTATAATGATGGGTGTATTATTTGGTTTCAACGGTCTAGGTGCTAAGGAAATGTTATGGACAAGTAGTAGTATAATGTATATTCCGGCCGCATTAAAAACAATTATTGTATTTGTACTTGATTATCTTCAAGTACTTGTATATGTAATAATAGCGTTTGCAATTTCAGCAATATCCCGTTCTCGCTCAATTGCAACTGGATTTTCACTGTTCTTGCTTTTCGTTGGTAGTACTATAATAAATATGGTAGCTATGTTTTTTAGCTGGGGTCAATATCTTCCACTTGGAATGTCTAATTTCTCTGGATTTGTTACTTCAGGATCATCTATTGACGGAACAACACTTGCTTTTGCTTTAGGTTTATCCGCTATATATTCTATAATATTCGCTTTTGTGGGTTATTATGTTTTTGAAAAACGAGACATTTAAATATTTTAAGAAAAATGATAAGTAGAGATATTTTGAAAGATAATAATGGAAAGTTGTATATTATAATGAAAAATTAAAAAGAAGGATAACAAATTGTCATAAAGGCAAAGATGTTATCCTTCTTTTTATTGATAAAATTTACATTTTATTGTACAATTAGAAACATATATAATTTAAACTAAAGATTATGGGGGGATATTATGATTTTTTCAAATTTTCACAATAAAAAATTGAGAATAAATTCAGAAAAAATATTCGAGGGGATTGCTAAAGGAAGGAAAAAAGCTTTGGAAACTTGGTTTAAAGATACTTGGATTGCACTTGAACTTACAAGGGACTCTCTTTTGGCTTATTTTGATGAAAATGAAATTGATTTTAAGGAATTAACAAAATTATTAGAGAAAAAAAGGTTGCGATTTCAAGATTTTTCGGAATTATTCATCCTTAATAAGGATGGAGTTAATATTATATCTACATCCACATTGAATCTGAAAAAAGAAATGAAATCTCTTCCTAATTTTATTGAGGGAATGGAAAATAAACCTCTGATGTATGGTCCATACATTGATATTGATACTCAGCAAATTGGAAACTTTAATTCTAAATTTTCTGATGAAGTTACTTTAATGTTTTCCTTGCCTTTTGAGAATAAACATAACGGTAGAAAAGGTGTACTTTGCGGTAGAATTCCTAATGATGTGATGTCTGATGTTATACAAGATGAGGATACCCATATTTATAAGGAATCCGGAGATAATTACATTTTTATGTTGAAATCAAATAGAAAAGTTCCAATAGGTACAGCGATTTCTAGAAGTCGTTTTGAAGACGATACTTTTACTTTAGGAGACAACCTAAAGCAAGGTATAAAAACAAAAAAGTGGGGTAATATAAAAATAGAAAAACACACGGAATTTGAAATTATTTTTAATGATCCTGAAAGTTCAGAATTACATCTTGGAGTTAAAAATACTATTGAAAATGGAGAAAATCTAAATACATGGCCAGGCTATCCTGATTATAGACATATATTAGTTGGTGGAAAAGGTATAATTATAGAACCTCCTAATTGTGGTGAAACGTGGGGTATGATGTGTGAAGGCGATATTTCTGAAATTTATAACTTTAAGAGCTTAAATTTTAAGTTGCCGATGTTATCGGCACTTGTAAGTGCAGTATTTATATTTGGAAATTATTTATTGTCATTATCTAACAATTCATATGCACTGCCAAGATTAGTATTGGTATGGATTCTTATATCTTTATTTTTAAGTTACACTATAAAAAAATTAGTAGTTAAACCATTAAATTCAACCATTTCTATTTTGAAAGAAATAGCTGAAGGTGAGGGGGATTTAACTCTTAGAGTTGGTAAATTATCAAATGATGAAATTGGAGACCTTGCAACATGGTTTAATAAATTCGTTAACAATCAAATGACAATTATTAAGAGAATGGGAAGAGCTTCAAAAGATTCATCTGGGTCTGCTTATTCACTGCTTGCATTGTCTGAGAATGTTCAAAAAAATACGAGTACCATAGAAAAATCTATATCTCATTTTTTATCTTCATCAAAGAAACAAAATGAAATTTTCAAAGGTACAAATGATAATTTTAACCATATTTCAAACTCAATTAACGATATGAATGAATTAATTACAAATGTAAGTGTTAAAATACAAGACACTAATGATTATGCTAATTCAAGTACGCAGGTATCTAAAGATGTTATTGTTAGCATGAAGGAGTTAGAAGCTGGGATGAAAGATACGCTTAAAAGCATAAGCGTTTTACAAAGATATTCAGAGGAAATTACAGAAGTAACTAATGTAATAAGCGGCATTAGTAATCAAACTCATATGTTAGCATTAAATGCATCCATAGAATCTGCTCGCGCTGGTGAAGCTGGCAAAGGGTTTAGTGTTGTTGCAAAGGAAGTTTCAAAGCTTGCGAGTGGCTCTGCGGAAGCGGTAGTATCAATTGGAAGACTTATTTCCTCACTTCAAAACGAAACAGAAATTACAATAAATAATGTGCGTAGCATTGGCACAAAGATAGAGGAAGAAAGTGGAAATGTTTCTGAATCTATGAAAGCTTTTAACAAGATTCAAAGCGAAATTACACTTGTAACTATTGATGTTCAGTCAATTACAAGGTTAATTAAACTTCAAGCAGATGAAATAAGTGTGATAAAAGAAAATATAGGTGAATTTGCAGCTAAAATTGATAAGGATACTTCTAAAAATAGTGATAGGAGTGAAATAGTTTCGGAATTAATAAGCTCTACTTTAAAACAAACAAAACAAGTTGAACAAGCATCAAAAATACTTTCTCATTCAGCTGGTAATCTAAATGAAATTGTAAATGCATTTAATATAAAATAAGCAGAAAAATTAAACTGGTGCCTATAGCTAATATACTTTTTAAAGTGTTTAGTCTGTAGGTGCCATTTTAATTAATTTGCTTATTTTTTATTATAATATTTCAGCAACGCAGGGAATGATTTAACAAAAGCTCTTATATATATTAGCAAATGTAATCGGTTTAAAGTAATTATATGAATTATAATACAAAACACTTTTAGCCATAAATTAGGAATAAATGTAATAAATTATAAAAATAATTATAATTTTCAATATATTTCATTGAATAAGTGAATATGATGATGATAAACCATTATAAGAAGTTGTAAACAAATGATGAATTATAAAAGAATTTCGGTTTGGATATATGTTGAAATATGTAAATATCACTATATAATAAGAGTAATAGTAGTTAGTTGCAACTAATATGGAGGTATTCTGTGTAGAAATATATACAATAAAAAGGAAAGAAAGAATGTTGAAAGTATAATAAATATTTAGTGGGAGATGGATTTTATGAAGAGAGTTTTAATTACAGATGATGCAACATTTATGAGGATGTCATTGAAAAGTATGCTTGAAAAGTGTGGATTCGAAATAGTTGGAGAGGCTGAAAATGGATTAGTAGCGATAGAAAAATATAAGATTCTTAAACCGGATATCATAACCCTTGATATTACAATGCCAATAATGGATGGGCTCGCTGCATTAAAAAATATAAAGGCATTTGATAAAAATGCTAAAGTTATTATGATTTCGGCTATGGGGCAAGAGTCGATTGTTAGAGAAGCTATAATTTCAGGTGCAATGGGGTTTGTAATAAAACCATTTACCCAAGAAACAATAACAAAAGCTTTTAGTAAATTCTAATAGAATTATCAACATTTAAAAGTGAAAAATTTCACAAATAGGATAATCGGGGGGAACAAATTATGAAATGGTTTTATAATATGAAACTTAGTAAAAAATTAACACTTGGATTTATTATAGTTGCAGTACTTGCAGGTTCAATAGGTATTGTTGGTATTTTTAGTCTTGTGGCAACACAAAAAAAATCGGAAAATATCATAACTAATTATGGAAATTCACAAGGTGAATTAGGGTTTATATCTGAAGCATTTCAAAAAACTAGAACAGTCGTAAGGGATCTTATAATAGAAACTAAGGATACTAATTATAAAAAATATCAAGATCAAATAGTTGTAAATGATGAAATAATAGTGAAATATATGGCAGAGCTTAAAAAAACGGTGCAATTGCCAGAAGAACTTTTAAGTTATAATAAACTAGAAAAATCAATAAGTGATTATAACACTTCTCGGGATAAGGTTACAACATTAGCTATTAATAATAAAAATGCAGAAGCTTATATATTATTAAAGAGTGAAGCTGGATCACTCGGGGAAATAGCAGCAAAAAATATTGATGACAATATTGAGCAGAATTTAACAATTGGAAGTCAACTAACTAAGGATGCGCAAATGTCATCTAATCGAATAATAGTAATTCTTATTATTATTGTAGTATTGTCAGTAATTGCTTCGCTATTGCTTGGGTATTTTATATCAAGGATAATAGGAAATTCAATTAAAAAACTACTAATAGCTGCAGATAACATTTCAGAAGGTAACCTAAATGTAGAGGTAGATATAAATACCAAGGATGAAGTTGGAGATTTAGCAAAATCATTTGAAAAAATAATTGTAGCTATAAAGTTACTTACAAGTGATGCAAATATCTTAGCAGAGTCGGCAATAGATGGTAATCTTGACACAAGAGCTGATGCATCTAAACATAGTGGGGATTACCGAAAGATTGTAGAGGGTGTAAATAATACGCTTGACGCAATTATTAATCCAATAAATGAATCAAGAAGAGTACTATCAAAGATGGCATTAAATGACCATACTTTGAGTATGACGGGCTCTTATAAAGGCGCTATGAAAGACTTTGCAGAAGATATTAATTCTGTTCATGCTAGAATTTCAGCTGTAGTAAAATTGTTAGTGGAAATATCTGTGGGAGATATAAAAGGGCTTGAAGGACTTATAAGTGTTGGCAAAAGGTCTGAGAATGATGAATTAATGCCTTCAATGATAGTAATGATGTCAACAATTCAGGATCTTGTAGCAGAAGCAGGTCTGATAGCAGATTCAGCAAGGAGAGGTGATCTTGAGACAAGAGGGGATTCCTCAAAATTTAAGGGTGGATATCGTGAAGTTATAGATGGATTTAATAGGGCACTGGATGCTATGGAAGATCCAATTAATGAGGCTGCCGGGGTATTGGAAAAAATGGCAAATGGAGACTTAGCTGTTAATATGAATGGTAATTATCAAGGCAGCTATTTAATTATAAAGGATTCTTTGAACCATACTTTAGATGCTTTTAATGAACTATTAGGGAGCATTACTGACGCATCTGATGAAGTTTTATCTGGATCTAATCAAGTA
This sequence comes from Clostridium estertheticum, assembly GCF_026650985.1. Taxonomy (GTDB): domain Bacteria; phylum Bacillota; class Clostridia; order Clostridiales; family Clostridiaceae; genus Clostridium_AD; species Clostridium_AD estertheticum_C. The sequence continues at coordinate 1,674,353 of NZ_CP086239.1, read as the reverse complement.
TCTGATGGTAGTCAGGCATTATCACAGGGAACCACAGAGCAAGCAAGCTCCATAGAAGAATTAACTGCTTCAATAACACAAGTAGCAGCTCAGACTAAGCAAAATGCAGTCAATGCTAGTCAAGCAAATGAACTGGCACTTAATGCTAAGGAAGGAGCAGTACTTGGAAATTCTCATATGAAAGAGCTACTTAAATCCATGGGGGATATAAATGAGTCATCCTCTAATATTTCAAAAATAATTAAAGTTATTGATGATATTGCTTTTCAAACTAATATGTTAGCACTAAATGCAGCAGTTGAAGCAGCAAGAGCAGGACAACATGGTAAAGGGTTTGCAGTTGTTGCCGAGGAAGTAAGAAATCTTGCAGCAAGAAGTACTAATGCAGCTAAGGAAACTGCAGACTTAATTGAAGGGTCTATTAAGAAAGTGGAGGATGGAACAAAAATTGCTAATGATACTGCAGAATCTCTTGATGAAATAGTTGTAGGGGTATCTAAGGCGGCTACTCTAGTTGGGGAAATAGCAGCGGCTTCAAATGAGCAAGCAACTGCGATATATCAGATAAATAAGGGCATAGAGCAAGTTTCAGATGTTGTTCAAACTAATTCAGCAACTGCAGAGGAAAGTGCTGCATCTAGTGAGGAGTTATCAAGCCAAGCTTCATTACTTAAGAGCATGGTAGGAAAATTTAATCTGAAAAGAGGAATGACTTCAAATTATAATGAAGTATCATTAGGATCACGAAAGAATCAAACTCATTTTAAAAATAAATCATTTGCTTATGATGAGGTGGCAGTAGCTAAAAATAAACCAAAAATATCATTGAGTAATGAAGAGTTTGGAAAATATTAAAACAATTATCATTAATCTATTATAAAGGATGAAGAAAAAAATTGAAAATAAAAAGAATGTAATAATTCGACGCAAGGCAGGGGTGGATATTTATGTCAGATGATGGAACAACTAGAGAACCAATGCTTGAAATATATCTTTTTGAAGCCACGCAACTAATGGAACAACTTGAGGAAATTAGTATTGAGTGTGAAAAAAATAAAAGCATTGATACAGAATCGATAAATGAAATTTTTAGAATAATGCATACAATAAAGAGTTCATCAGCTATGATGATGTTTAATAATATATCTGTTTTAGCACATTCAGTGGAGGATTTATTTTACTTTATTAGAGAAAATAAAGCAGTAAATATAGATTTTGAAAGCCTGTTTGATTTAGTGCTTTTAGGGATCGATTTTATAAAAGGTGAGGTTTCAAAAATTGATAATGATGAGAATGCTGACGGATGTAGTGAAGAATTAGTGCTGAAAAGTTCAAATCTTCTAAGTGTTATGAAAGAAGCTAATATTGTTACTTTGGGGGATGTAGTACCGCCGCTAAAGGAAGACACTAAATGTTTTATAAATTCTTATGAAAATCAAGATTCGAAGGTTAAACAGAAATATATTGCAAGAATCTTTTATGAAGATGGTTGTGAGATGGAAAATGTACGCGCATATACTGTAATTCATAATCTTAAGGATATAGCATCTGAGATGTACTACATTCCTGAAGATATAATAGAGAGTAATGAAAGTGTAGAAATTATTCGCAAAAATGGTTTTCTAGTAGGGTTTGCTACTTCGGTAGAGCATGAAAAAGTTGCAGAAAAACTAAATGAAATTATTTTCTTAAGAGATTTAGAACTACTTCAAGTGGAAGACTATCCAGAAGAAATTAAAAAGGTAAAGGCAAAAAGCATAATTCAACTTGAAGGACCTCTAGAGAATATAGAGCCTTTTGGGGATAAAGAACCTATTAAGATAGAACTTATTCAAATAGAACCTATTCAAATTGAACAAGTAGAGAAAGTAGATACAAATAAAGAAGAAGTTGAGCATATAACTAAAGTAGCAAAACAACAAAGTATAATAAGTGTAAATATTTCAAAATTGGATATGCTTTTAGATTTAGTGGGAGAAATTGTAATATCAGAGGCAATGGTTACAAAAAACCCGGATTTAGAGGGACTTTCCCTAGATAATTTTAACAAAGCTTCTAGGCAACTTAGAAAACTTACTAATGAATTACAAGATGTTGTAATGTCGATTAGAATGGTACCAGTATCTATGACTTTTCACAAAATGAATAGGATAGTAAGGGATATGAGTAAAAAGTTAGATAAAAATGTGGAACTTGAAATTATAGGTGAAGAGACTGAGGTAGATAAAAATATAATTGATCATATATCAGATCCACTTATGCATCTAGTCCGGAATTCATTAGATCATGGTATAGAAGACAAAGAGGAGAGAATAGCCTCTGGAAAACCTCCAATTGGAAAAATTATCTTGGAGGCGAAAAATGCTGGCGGGGATGTATTTATCATTGTCCGCGATGATGGACGTGGTCTTGATAAAAGCAAAATATATGAAAAGGCTAAACTTCAAGGATTAGTTACAAGACCTGAGGATGAACTAACCGATAAAGAAATTTTCGCGAATATTTTATTACCTGGATTTTCTACTAATGAAAGTGTTACAGAATACTCAGGGCGTGGAGTTGGAATGGATGTTGTTAAAAAAAACATTGATAGTATTGGCGGATCCATTTCAATTGAAAGTGTGATGGGACGTGGAAGTATAATATCAATTAAAATTCCTTTAACGCTCGCAATAATTGATGGACTTGAGGTAGCTGTTGGAATTTCTAAATATACAATACCTATTACATCCATCAAAGAGTCATTTAAGCCAAAAGAGAATGAAGTGATTGCCGATAGTGATGGAAATGAAATTATAATGATAAGAGGAGAAGCATACCCCATATATAGACTTCATCGAATATTTAACATAAATACAAAAGTGACATCATCAACTAATGGGATCATGGTTTTAATTGAGGATAATACAAAATCAGCATGTTTATTTGTAGATTCATTAATTGGAGAACAGCAGGTAGTAGTTAAGGCACTACCCACTTATATTAAGAAAGCTAAAGGAATTGCTGGATGTACAATCCTCGGCGATGGTAATATAAGCCTTATTATAGATGTAAATGGAATTTTAGATAGATAATACAAAAAAAGGTGGTTAAAAAAATGGCAGAAATTTTAGAAGAAATTATGGAAACAGCTGAGGATACTCAAAAAGGAAAATTTTTAACATTTTCTGTTGGTAAGGAGTCTTATGGTATTGAAATTAAGTTTGTAACAGAAATAATTGGCATACAGGAAATAACAGAGGTACCTGAATTACCTGATTATGTAAAGGGAATTATAAATCTTCGTGGAAAGATTATACCAGTTATTGATGTAAGACTTAGATTTAGAAAAGAGCCAAAAGATTATAATGATAGGACATGCATAGTTGTAATTAATATTAAGGAAACTACTGTTGGACTTATTGTGGATAATGTGGCTGAAGTAATTAATATAGATGATAGTAACATTGTTCCACCACCTCAAATGAAAACGGGTTTTCATAATCGTTATGTTAGGGGAATAGGGAAAGTAGGAAATGAAGTTAAGCTTTTGCTTGATTGTGATAAGTTACTTAATGATGAAGAATTAGATAAAATTGTTGAAACAGTATAAGGGGGAATAACAAATGAAGACATTTAACAACTTAAAAATAGGCACAAAAATATTATGTGGTTTTTTTATGGTGGCAATTATTGCTATGATAATTGGTATAATGGGTATTGTTAATTTAAATACTATATCTAATAAAGATACTGAAATGTATGAGAAAATGACAGTTCCAATGAGTAATTTGTACAATATGACAGAGGAATTTCAAAAAATGAGGGCAAATGTAAGGGATATAATTTTATCATCTGATGCAAAAGATATGTTAAATATTGAAGCTAAAATAAATGAAAATGGAGTAGTATATAATAAAAATGCAAGTGAATTTCAAAAAACATTACTATCTAATGAAGGTGTTGCCCTTGCTAAGACCACAACTGATTCAGTAGATGCTTATAATAAAATTGCTGCTGAAGTTATAATACTAGCAAAACAAAACAAAGATGTTCAGGCTTTAGCTCTAACGAAAAGTGAAGGATTAACTGCAAATGATTTGGTTATAAAAAACATGAAAAGTCTTACAGCTATGAAGGTAGGTCTTGCAAAAGTAGCTTCTGATTCAAATACAGCCACCGCAAACAGTTCAATAAAGTTAATGTTAATTTTTATAATAATTGGAGCGACACTTGCAATTGGTTTAGGAGTAATAATTTCAAAATCAATTACTAAACCAATAAAGAAATTAGTTGATTATGCGGATAGAATTGCACTTGGTGATGTTGATATAGAAATTACTGAATCGTAAAAGGATGAGACAGGAACCTTAATGGCTGCGTTTAAGAAAATGGTTGAGAATATACGAGAAAATGCAGCATCGGCAGAGAGTATATCTAAAGGAGAGTTTAATGTAGCTATAAATCCTAAATCTGATAAAGATGTACTTGCAAAAAGCTTAATTCTCGTTGTATCTGCGGTTAACAATCTTGAAAAAGAAACAAATATGTTAACAAAGTCATCTGTTGAGGGGAAATTATCTACAAGAGGGGATGTTCAGAACTTTAAAGGTGGGTATAAGAACATAATTGAGGGTATAAATAATATATTAGATGCTGTTATTGAACCTATTAAAGAGGCATCATCAGTACTTCAGGCAATGGCAAATGGCAACCTAAAGGTAAGTATGAAGGGAGATTACAAAGGGGATCATGCAGATATTAAAAATGCATTAAATGATACTATAAATTCTTTATCCTCTTATGTAACTGAAATTTCAGAGGTTTTAGATGAAATGTCTAATTCTAATCTTAAATTGTCTATTAACAATGAATATAAAGGAGATTTTGCGCAAATTAAGGATGCTTTAAATCTTATAGTTCAATCATTTAATGATGTATTTACAGAGATAAATAATGCTGCAGACCAAGTATCAGCAGGCTCAAACCAAGTTTCAGATGGAAGCCAGGCATTGTCTCAGGGAACAACAGAGCAAGCAAGTTCTATAGAAGAATTAACTGCATCTATAACGCAGGTAGCAGCTCAGACTAAGCAAAACGCAGTGAGTGCTAGCCAAGCAAACGAACTTGCACTTAATGCTAAAGATGGAGCAGTGCTTGGAAATTCTCATATGAAAGAGATGCTTAAATCTATGGAGGATATAAATGAGTCATCTTCTAACATATCCAAAATAATTAAGGTTATTGATGATATTGCATTCCAGACAAATATGTTAGCGTTAAACGCTGCAGTGGAAGCTGCAAGAGCAGGTCAACATGGTAAAGGGTTTGCGGTAGTTGCAGAGGAAGTAAGAAATCTTGCAGCAAGAAGCACTAATGCAGCTAAAGAAACTGCAGATTTAATTGAAGGGTCTATTAAGAAAGTTGAGTTTGGAACGAAAATTGCAAATAATACTGCGGAATCTCTTAATGAAATAGTTATAGGGGTATCGAAAGCTGCAACTCTAGTTGGAGAGATTGCGGCAGCTTCAAATGAACAAGCGACTGCAATATATCAAATCAATAAGGGCATAGAACAAGTGTCAGATGTTGTTCAAACTAATTCGGCAACTGCAGAGCAAAGTGCTGCAGCTAGCGAAGAACTTTCAAGTCAGGCAACTATGCTTAAAAATATGGTAGGAAAGTTTAGATTAAAAAGAAGTGACTCGACATCTTATAGTGAAGTATCTTTAAAATCTCAAAAAAATATAAGTTCGCCTAAGAACAAATCTCTAGCACATTCTGAGGCAGCAGCAACTAAAGCTAAACCTAGAATATCTCTTAGCAATAATGATTTTGGTAAATACTAAAAAATATATTAAGGCCATGGTTTGTAGTTCTAATATAGACCATGGTTTTTAATAAAATAAAGGTGATATGATGATAAAATTAAAGGAAAGCGAATTTAAAGAACTTACAGGTTATATGAAAGCAAATTATGGAATCAATCTTACAGAAAAAAAGCTTCTTATAGAGGGTCGCCTTAGCAATATGATTATAGAAAAAGGATTTACTAATTTTTCGGATTACCTAAAATTCGTTTTTAATGATCCTTCAGGAAATGAAATTAGTCTACTTATAAACAAGTTAACTACCAATCATACTTATTTTATGAGAGAAGTCGAGCATTTTAATTATTTTAGGGATACTGTTATGCATTACTTAGAGTCAACTTGTAAAAATAAAGATTTAAGAATATGGAGCGCGGGATGTTCAAGTGGTGAGGAGCCATATACCCTAGCCATGATAATTACAGATTACTTTGGAAATCAAAAGCCTATGTGGAATACTAAAGTACTGGCTACAGATATATCCCAAAAGGTACTAGAAGTAGCGCAAATGGGTGCTTATTCAAGGGATGCTGTAGATACAATACCCAAATATTGGAGACTCAAATATTTTAGTAAAGTTGATGATGAAAATTATCAGATTAGCCAGGAAATAAAGAATGAAGTAATATATAGAAATTTTAATTTGATGACTGAGGTTTTTCCTTTTAAAAAAAAGTTCCATGTTATATTTTGTAGAAATGTAATGATATATTTTGAGCCAAAAACAAAGATGGAATTAATAAAGAAATTTTATGACATGACTGAAATAGGTGGTTATCTTTTTTTAGGTCATTCTGAATCCGTAAATAAAAATGAAACTAATTACAAATATATTATGCCAGCTGTTTACAGGAAAGGATAGGTAAGAATGAGTATATTAAAAAAAATAAGGGTGTTAGTTGTCGATGATTCACTACTTTTTAGAGAAACGATAGCTAGAGGAATAGGTGCAGATAGGGGTATAGAAGTAGTTGGAACTGCAGGGGATGCATTCCAGGCAAGGGATAAAATAATAGAGCTTGAGCCGGATGTTATGACTTTAGATGTAGAGATGCCAAAGATGAATGGTATTGAATTTTTGAAAAGGCTTATACCTCAATATCCTATACCGGTTGTGGTAGTAAGTGCCGTAAGTGATAATGTTTTTGATGCTTTGAATGCTGGTGCAGTAGATTTTGTTACAAAAATTAATTCAATAAATGGTAGTAGCAAGGAAGTTTTTATAAATGAATTAATTATAAAAATAAAAATCGCTTCAATGGCTAAGGTGGGAAATATCAAAAAAGACATTATAAATAAGAGGCGTACTGATAAAATAAGATCAAGAAGCGGTGATACAATAATTGCTATTGGCGCATCTACAGGTGGAACACAAGCTATTCTTGAAGTAGTTAAGGGATTTCCTATAGATATGCCTGGTATTTTAATAACACAGCATATGCCTCCTATATTTACAAAAATGTATGCTGATAGGTTAAATAATCTTTGTCTAATGGATGTTAAGGAAGCTGAAACTGGTGATATCGTTCTTCCAGGGAAAATTCTTATTGCACCAGGAGATAGACATATGGAATTAATGCGTCGTGGAAATAATTATTACGTGGAATGCTCTACTGGCGAAAAGGTGAATGGACATTGCCCATCAGTAGATGTACTATTTAATTCAGTTGCAGAGAAAGCGGGAAGTGCGGCCATTGGAGTTATTCTAACGGGAATGGGCTATGATGGGGCAAAAGGTCTTATGAAAATGAAGCAAAGAGGGGCTTATACTATAGGTCAAGATGAAAAGTCAAGTGTTGTTTACGGAATGCCAAAGGTGGCCTATGACATTGGCGGGGTTATTAAACAGGCATCTTTAAAAAATATACCTCAGTTAATTTATTCAATTATAGAAAATGGAAGGTAATAGAGTAAATAGAACATATAGGGATGATTGTTTACATAAACTTTAGAATACTTTTAAAAAAATATTGACAAAAAAAAGGTCATAAAGTATACTAATCTAAAACATGGAAATAAATTTGAATATTGTGAAAACTGTGACAGGGAAAGTAGACATTCTTCATATTCTTAGAGAGTGGGGACGGTGTAAACCCATAAATGGTTAATGTTGAAACTCACCCTTGAGTTGTAAGCTGAAATTATATGGTTTATATATTATATATAAACCATATAGGGTAAGCCGTGCCGGTGTATATTAATTATACACCGTTATAAAACGAAGATATAAAAATGGGTGGTACCGCGATAGACTTTTCGCCCCAATGGGATGAGGTCTTTTTTTTATACTCAAAATTTTAATTTATATAAAAGTGAAGGGGGTACAAAAATGAAAGCTGCGGAAGCAATAATTAAGTGTTTACAAGAAGAAAAGGTGAAAATAGTGTTTGGTTATCCAGGGGTTCCAGTTGGTCCTTTATATGAAGCGTTAAGGAAGTCTGATATAGAACATATATTGGTAAGACATGAACAGGCGGCAGGACATAGTGCTAGTGGGTATGCTAGGGCAACAAGGTCTATAGGCGTATGTATTGCAACTTCAGGACCTGGTGCTATTAATCTTATAACGGGCATTGCAACTGCCTATGCAGACTCTATACCAATGATTGCAATAACTGGGCAAGTTAGAACAGACCTAATTGGAAAAGATGTTTTTCAAGAAGCGGATATAATTGGAGCAACAGACTCTTTCACAAAAAATAGTTATCTAGTTAAGGATGCAAAAGATATACCAAGAATAATGAAAGAGGCGTTTTATATAGCAAGAACTGGGAGACCAGGTCCGGTACTTGTTGATATACCACTAGATATTCAAAATACAGAAATTGAATTTGAATATCCAAGTGAAATTAGTATAAGAGGTTACAAACCTACTGTTAATGGAAATAAAAGGCAAATTAAAAAAGCATTAGAAAAGATTAAAAGTAGCTGGAAACCTCTTATTTGTGTGGGAGGGGGAGTCATGTCCGCCAAGGCTGAACAGGAATTAATAAAATTTATAGAAAAATCTAAGATTCCAATGGTACACACCTTAATGGGTAAGGATGGAATTCCATCAAAATATCTTTATAATGTTGGATTAATTGGGTCACATGGTTTTAAATATGCAAATAAAGCAGTAGCTGAGGCCGATGTTCTAATTCTTGTTGGTACAAGAGTTGCAGATAGAGCAACAGGGGGATCTAAGAGTTTTGGAAAAATGGCGGATATTATCCATATTGATGTTGATCCTGCAGAGATAGGTAAAAATCTTAGTGCTCTTATTCCAGTAGTTGGAGATTGTAAAAAAATATTACAAGAACTTACTGATGGAGTAACGCAAATCGATACAAAAATGTGGATGGATCAAATTACAACGTGGAAAAAAGAATATGTTAAAATTAGGGAAACTGGAGCAAAAGTAAATCCAAAATATGCTTTAGAGCTTTTATCACAAATGATAGAAGAAGATGCCTTGATTACTGCAGACGTAGGGCAAAATCAAATTTGGACCTCACATTATCTTGATATGGTTGGTAACAGAAGATTTTTAACTAGTGGGGGACTTGGAACAATGGGATATTCGATTCCGGCCTCAGTTGGCTGTAAGTTTGCTTTCCCAAAGAGACGTGTTGTTGCAGTAATGGGAGATGGAAGTTTTCAAATGAGTATGTCTGAGCTTGGAACTATAAAACAAAATCATTTAAATATAATATTCTTATTATTCAACAATTCAAATCTTGGTATGGTACGGGAGTATCAGAGCAATGTATATAAAAATACTTACGGTGTGAGTTTATGTGAAAATCCTGATTTTGTGAAGCTTGTAGAATCTTATGGACTTTGTGGAAAAAGAGTTAACTCTAATTCAGAATTAAAAGGAGTTCTTGAAGAAGCGATGGCAAGTAATAAAGCTTTTTTGATAGAATGTATTGTAAGCGAAGAAGAGAGTACCTTATAGAAGGGAGTGTAAATTATGAATAAATACATTTTATCTATTTTAGTTGAAAATCATTCAGGGGTTTTAAGCAAAATGGCCGGTTTATTCACACGTAGAGGTTATAATATTGATAGTTTAACTGTTAGTATTACAGATGATCCTACTATTTCGCGTATGACAATTGTAGTAAGCGGGGATGAACAAATCACTGAACAGATTGTAAAACAATTGAATAAACTTATAGATGTAATAAAAATATTAGAGTTAACTCCTGAAAAATCTGTCTCTAGAGAAGTGGCACTTATAAAAGTGACACTTGATCAAAGTACTAGATCTTTTATTATAGAAACGGTAAATATATTCAAATGTAATATTGTAGAGATGAATGCAAAGAGTATTATAATTGAGATAACTGGAAATGAAGAAAAGGTATCTTCATTCATTGAGTTAATGCGGCCTTATGGAATTAAGGAAGTTGTACGTACAGGACTTGCAGTGTTGCAAAGACGATCAGAAACAGATTAGCAATAATTTATAAAAAACTTGTGATCGCTCCATTCTCATGATAACCTAATATGAAATTTCTCGCATTTTAGGTATTAAGACGTAATGTGGTGTAATATAGTATAGAGTGTTATTGAATAATTTTCAATTGAGAATAAAATTTATAAAAATATAGTAGAAAGTATTAGTAACTAATTTATGAGAGGTGATATTTTGGATAATAACAAATTGATTCAGTTTAAAAAAACAATTCCTAAAAAATTAAGCAGTTTTATAGATCCAGAGCTATTTGTTAAATATGAAGTTAAGCGAGGGCTTAGAGATATTGATGGTCGTGGAGTTCTTGTAGGTTTAACGGAAATTAGTCAAGTGAATTCTTCTATAGTTAAAAATAATAAGACAATCCCTTCTCCAGGTGTTTTAAAATATAGAGGCATAAATATTGAAAGTTTAGTGGATGGCTTCCTGAAAGACAGTCGTTTTGGATTTGAAGAGACTTGTTATTTATTGCTTTTTAGTGATCTTCCGAGTAAAGGTGAACTTAAAAATTTTACGGATTTGCTTTCTAAATATCGAAATCTTCCAGACGATTTTGTACGAGATATGATACTGAAAATGCCGAGTAAAAACATAATGAACTCACTAGCAAGAAGTATATTAGCACTTTATAGTATAGACGATAAAGCAGAAGATACTTCTCCAAGTAATGTTTTGGAGCAGTGCATGAGGCTTATTGCATGTTTCCCACTTATGGTGGTTTATGGTTATCAGGCGTTATCACATTATCATAACAATAATAATTTAATTATTCGTAGCCCACTTGATGATTTAAGTACGGCTGAGAACATTTTGTACATGCTTCGTGATGATAGTAAATACACAAAACTTGAAGCTACAATACTTGACCTTGCATTAGTTCTTCACGCAGAGCATGGTGGTGGTAATAACTCCACATTTGTTACACATGTAATAACATCATCTGGTTCTGATACTTATTCAGTAATAGCGGCTGCACTTGGTTCTTTAAAAGGGCCGAGACATGGTGGTGCGAATATAAAAGTTGTTCAAATGTTTGAAGATATGAAAGAAAAGGTAAGTGATTGGAAAGATGACGCAGAGATTGAAAAATATCTATTAAAGATATTAACTAAAGAGGCGTTTGATAAATCAGGACTAATTTATGGAATGGGTCATGCTGTTTATTCTATATCTGATCCAAGGGCTGTTATTTTTAAAAAATATGTTGGAAGACTTGCAAAGGCAAAAGGTTTAGAGGATGAATATAACCTTTATGCAAGGGTAGAAGAACTAGCTCCTATTGTAATTGCAAGTGTTCGAAAGATTTATAAAGGTGTAAGTGCTAATGTAGATTTTTACTCAGGATTTGTATACAAAATGCTTGGTATACCAGATGAGATGTTCACCCCTATCTTTGCTGTAGCAAGAATAGCTGGCTGGAGCGCTCATAGGCTTGAGGAAATAATAAACAATGGTAAAATTATTAGACCTGCATATAAATGTGTTGCGGGAAGTAGTACTTATGTTCCATTAAACGATAGATAATAATGCTTCTTAACTAGCTAAACAATAAAAAGAAGGACAACCAAACTGTCATAGCGGCAGAGGAGTTATCCTTCTTTTATTGAGTAAAACTATTACTGCCTAATGTCTTAATGTGACTGAAATATAGAATTCTAAGGGAGAAAATTTATGACTAATGTATTTAATATTATAATAGGATTATTTGTTTTTTTTATATTGTGGGCTTTAATTGAAGCTCAAGTTTATAGAGTACGAAGAATTAAAATTAAAAATAGTAAGATACCAAAAGGATTTAACAATTTTAAAATAATTTTTATATCTGATATGCACTATGGGAGATGTTGTAGCAGCAAAAGATTAATAAATATAGTTAATAAAATAAATAAAATAGAGCCAGATATTATAATAATAGGTGGTGATTATTTAGATATTTCAGTAAAAAGTAAGAGGGATGTAAGTAGGTATTTAGATAAGGAGTTACAAGTACTAAAAAAATTAAAAGCTAAGTTAGGGATTTTTACTGTCCTCGGAAATCATGACTATTTTAAGGGGAAAGATTATTTACTAAAGAAACTTAATTCTAATTTATTTAAGATACTTAAAAATGGGAAAGAAGTGATAAGTAAAGGAGAAGATACTATAGAACTAATAGGCGTGGATGATTTACTTGAAGGAAATCCAGAAGCCAATTTATTAAAACAAACGAGCGATAATTTTACTATTGCTATATCACATAACCCAGATTTTTTTAGTGATTATAAAGATGTTATTAATTATGACTTGGGTTTTGCAGGGCATACTCATGGAGGGCAAGTAACAATTTTTGGATTATATGCGCCGTATACATCTTCTAAATATGGTCAAATGTATTGCAAGAAAATAATTCATGAGGAAAATAGAGATATATTATTAACTAATGGCATAGGTAATGGAATGTTACCTATAAGATTTTTTGCTATTCCAGAAATTGTAGAAATTGATTTAGAAGTCTAGGATATTGTAAAGTGTGTAAAAATCCCTATAGTATAAACATTTTTTCAAATGATTATACTATAGGGAACAGTTTGAATATTTATATTCATTAATAAATTTAAACATGTATTTCTTTGACTATGCTACTATTTCTTTAAGCAATTTTGAAAAGTATGCTGCATGTGATTTTTCTTCTTCAAGTATAGTGGATAATATTCCTGTAACATCATTTTGGGATACTTTCTCGTACATTTGTGTATAAATACTTATTGTAAGTTGTTCTGTTTTAAGTGAATAAGTAAGTGCTGCTTTTAAATCTTTGAAAGCATCTTTGGGTTGCTCTTTTTTATCAAAGACTTGATTTTCAATTAAATTTTTCAAGTATTTTGTTACTTCGATATCAAAAAGATAGGTAGAATCCATTTCTTTACCAGTGCATAAATCATTAAAAAGTTTTGTAAACCTTTCCTTATGAATAAATTCTTGACCGGCAGCAGCCAATAAAAATTCCTTAGTTTTTCCTTTTGTATAATTAGCTCCATTGATGTAAAAATCATACCCTTCTTCTTCCATTAATATGGCAATTTTCAACATTTCAAGACCGCTAAAAGTAGTATTTGTCATAATATCGCTCCCTTTCTATTTTGATTAATAGTATATTGAACATAAAGTTTTTTAAATTAATATTAACTTTCATCTAATATTAACTTTCTTATAATAAATATTCAAGACTATTTTGTAAATTTATTTTTAATTTATCGTTTTAGGTTAAAATAAAATGATAGTTATATTTGTACATTTTTCTTATGTATTTTTATAGGCATATATAATTTATAAAAATCAGCCGCCGTAAGGATTAAAGGTGGCCAATAATAGTTAATTATATCAATTATAATAAAAACCCCCTCATATAGAGTTTACTTTATTATTAATATAGTATTATTAGTGCAGTAGTGTGTTACTATAAGTGAAATTTAATTAAATGCAAGTTGAACTCTTTAATTTTTATGATATACTTGAAGCTGTAACTTTACGCGGCTCAAAAGTAAGAAGTAAAAAGTCTAAGTAGAATTTATTAATAAACTAAAAGATAGTTATACTTATTATAATGGAGGAATTATTATGAAAACGAATGAATTGCCAAAGTATTTTAAAAATATTGATGACGAACTGTGGTTTGAAGAAGTTGAAGTTGAAAAAAAAGATTTGAAAATAAGTTATAAGGTCAATAAATGTTTTTCTTATGCAAAATCCCCTTATCAAGAGGTAGCATTAATTGATACCAATGCATTTGGCCCTTGCCTTGTGCTTGATGGTGTAATGCAGACTACATCTGCTGATGGATTTATATATAATGAAATGATTACACATATTCCAGTACTTACTCATAAAAACCCCAAAAATGTTTTGGTAATTGGTGGAGGCGATTGTGGAGCGGTAAGAGAACTATCAAAGTATGAGGAGCTTGAGACAATTGATATGGTGGAGCTTGATGAATTGGTAACAGAGGAATGCATAAAATTTCTTCCAGAAATAAGTGGAGGTCCAAGTTTCGATAAAAGAATCAATTTTAAGTTCGGAGATGGAGTTGAATATGTAAAGAAGACTGATATTAAATATGATATAGTAATGGTTGACTCACCAGATCCTGAGGGCCCTGCTAAAGATTTGTTTGGAGAAGAATTTTATAAAAATGTAAAAAGAACATTAAAAACGGATGGAGTAATGGTATGTCAAAGTGAGTCTCCAATGATTCATCGTAACATAATAGAGAATACAAGAAAAATATTAAAAAACAATTTTAAAATAGTAAAAACATATATAGCTTTTGTTCCAACTTATCCAGGTGGTATATGGAGTTTTACAATGGCATCAGATGTGTATGATCCTAGTAATATGGACGTAAATAGATTACCACTAGAGACTCGTTATTTAACAAAAAAAATTGTAAAATCTTGTTTTGATCTTCCAAATTTCATAAGTGATCTTAAATAAATCACTTAACATGTTATTGCATTAAGTATATAGAGGTTAAAAATGACAACATGAAGGTGGGCAAAAATGAATATTTTTAAGAAGAAATCTTTTGAGCAGATGCAGGACGGAATACAAAAGTCTGGTTTAAAGAAAGATCTTACAGCAAAAGATATAGCAGCTTTAGGTATAGGGGCTGTTATTGGAGTAGGAATATTTGTTGCAACAGGCGCAGGAGCACATATTGCAGGACCAGCGGTTATTATATCGTTTGTGTTAGCAGGAATTGTTGCTTGCTTATGTGGACTCTGTTATTGTGAACTTGCAACTATGTTTCCCGTAGCTGGTAGTACATATTCTTATGCTTATATAGCATTTGGAGAAATAGTTGCAATGTTAATAGGGTGGTGTTTAACCGCCGAATATTTAGTTGCTTGTAGTGCTGTAGCATCAGGGTGGTCTGGGGCGTTCGTCGGTCTTTTAAAGACAGCAAGCATTAATCTGCCAAATATTATTATTTCATCACCAAGTAATGGTGGTATAGTAGATTTACCCGCAATACTAATAGTATTATGTTTAACCGTACTTTTGTGTTTTGGTATGGAGGAAAGTTCTAAAATAAACAATATAATTGTTAGTATAAAAATAGGTATAATACTTATTTTTGTAATAGTCGGAGTAGGACATATTAATGTTGCAAACTATAAACCATTTGCACCATTTGGGTTCAAGGGAGTTTTTGCAGCAACAGCATCAATATTCTTTTCTTACCTTGGATTCGATGCAATTGCAACTAGTGCTGAAGAAGCTAAAGATCCAAAGAAAGGCGTAGCTATCGGGCTTATATCATGTTTAGCTATAGTTAGTATATTGTATATTGCTGTTGCATTTGTACTTACTGGAATTGTTCCATATAATTCTATAGATTTACAAAATGCACTGCCTGCTGCACTGGCAACAATAGGAATAAACTGGGGTTCTATTTTAGTTGGAGTAGGTTGTATAGTTGGAATGATATCTACAATTTTAGTTGTGCTTTATGGACAGGTAAGAATATTTATGGTAATGTCTAGAGATGGATTATTACCAAAGCTATTTTCAAAAATCCATAAAAAGTATAAAACACCATACATAGCAACAATTATTACAGGTGTCATTGCTGCAATAATAGCAGGATTTTTACCATTAAATATTATTGTCCAATTTTTGAGTATTGGAACTCTTTTAGGATTTATAGTTGTAGCCTTAAGTGTGATAGTACTTAGAAAAAAGATGCCAGATTTCAATAGAACTTTTATGTGTCCATTTGTACCAGTAACACCAATACTTGCTATAATTTGTTGTTTGGTTTTATTAAGTAGACTTGGAATAAAAACATGGATAGGATTTATAGTTTGGTTAATAATTGGAATTATTACATACATAGTATATGGTAGAAAACATAGTGTTATTCAAAATGAAAATAGTTCAATACAGTAAAATATGATGAATAAATAAGCTTACCATTTAAAATAAATGGTAAGCTTCAGGTTGTTTACAAACCCAGTATAATTTTTTATTGTACTGGGTTTTTATATGCAATTATGCGATAGCATTTTGATTTATAGATAAATTAGTAACATGCAACAGGTTTTTAGTTATAAAATAAAAAAACATGGAAGATAGTAGGCTAGCTATCTTTTTCATATTTTGCACTGCTGCTGTAAGCAGACACTGCTCTTGCACATTTTCTAATCCGCGCATATGGCAATAGCGAAGCCCATGCAGTTGTTTAGAATCTGCGAAGCTTCGCTCTATAGTTTCTTTCCTTCTTCTATATATATTTCTACCCTTATCCGTTTTGGTAAACTTTACAACATCTTCTTTATACATTTCCCAAACATGTCTTCTAACAGTTTTAACCTTACTTTTATCAGAAAAACATTGAGTTCTATTTGGGCATTCTTTGCAATCTTTTGCATTCCCAACATACTCTTTATATCCATCTCTAGTTGTCGTTTTATAATGCAAAGCCCTTAAGTCAGGGCAAACATATATGTCCTTCTCTTTAACATATTGAAATTTATTTTTAGTGTACATTCCTTTTGTATGTGGAGACCTTCTATATCCCATTACAGATTTTAATTCTCTCTCAAATAGTTCTTTACATATAAGATTTGTAGCATAACCAGCATCGGCACCAACATATTTTGTATTAAAATTAAATTTTTTTATTTGCACATCCAATCTATCGATATAAGGATCAACATCATTTATATTTCCAGGAGTAACATAAACATCAGTAATTATATTGTGTTTACTGTCCACAGTTCTGTGATCTAAATAGGAGAAGCCTTCCGGCTTGCCATCTCTCATCATATATCCGCTGTCGGGGTCAGTTGTGCTAACTTTAATTTCTTTTATTATGGTAACAGGTTCTTTCACTTTCAAAGGTCTTTTACCGTGATTTATTCTATCTTCCTCTACAGCTTTATTAAGATCAGCTACATATTCTTTAGGTGTTTTTTCAACTTCAATTTTCACAAGCTTTCGCTTATTAGCATTTGCTTTTAGGTGTGTAGAATCTGTGTAAAGTATTTTACCAGTTACCATCTTAAGATTTATAGCCTTAAATACGACTTCGTCAAATATTTTTTGGAACACGTCAGTTCCTTTAAATCGTCTACGTCTATTTTGGCTAATTGTTGAATGATCTGGAATAACATCAGTAAGGCTTAGTCCTAAAAACCATCTATAAGCTACATTTACTTCAATTTCCTTTACAAGTTGTCGCTCAGATTTTATTCCAAATAGGTATCCAATAAACAGCATTTTGAAGAGTAAAATAGGATCTACGCCAGGTCTTCCATTATCTAAACAATAATATTTTTGAGTCAATTCTCTTATGAAAGAGAAATCCATGTATTTATCTATATTTCTGAGAATATGGTCTTTAGGAACTAAATCCTCTAAATATACCATTTCTAATTTTTGTTGTGTGAAGTTCTTTTCATTAATCATAACTAAACCCTCCGAATTATAAAGTTTGTATACTATATATATTCGACATTGATGTTGTAAAATCCTTTTTGAATATGAAAAAAAACACTCCAATTTTAAATTAGAGTGTTTTACATTTTATGTTTGTCAACAGTCTGAAGCTTACCATTTAAAATAAATGGTAAGCTTATTTATTTTAGTAAACTGTTTGAATGATAGTAAAGATGTATTCCTATCTTACTTAATGACAATTATAGGCTAACAATATTTTCATTTTGAATATTAACTATTTCCGCATCAGTATTATTTTCTATAAAAGTGATAATATGTTCCATTGTGGAATCTAATTGTGATGAGCTTCCACATATTGAAGCAATACCTATAACTATTGTTTGATGAATATCTTGTTCATCTACTTCTGATACTGATATGTTAAATTTATTTTTTAGTTTTTGAATTATACTTTTTACAACCATTCTCTTTTCTTTTAAGGAGTGTGACCATGATGCTCTTAGGGTGACTTTCATAGATAAGATTTTCATATAGTTCTCACCGCCAATTTTATTATAAGTATAATTTAGTATCAATTCGTCTATCGTAGTCTGACCAATTACCAGGTTCTGTTTTATCCTTCATTTGAGAAATTTTATTCATAGTAGCATCTGTGGAATCAGCAAAATTAACTATAAATGATTCTTCCATTTTCATGCCTCTTGGAGAACCAAATTCAGGTTTTCCGTGATGCTGAACTAAACATCCCTTTATCCTAGTAATAAAATCTTCAGAATAAAGTGATTCATTCTCTCGAATAGCTCTATCTAATAACTCTACTCCAATAACAATATGACCTTCCATTTCTCCTCTAAGGGTATATTTAAAAGGACCATCATAATATAATTCATAAATCTTCCCAATATCATGAAGTTTTGCTACAAGTACCGCTATTTCAGTTCGTGTACATTCATATCTTTCACAAAGTGTAGCAGTTAAATACATAACATTTAATGTATGTTCTGCAAGACCACCTATATAATTATGATGCATAGATACTCCGCCTATTCCTCTTTGAAATTTATCTAAGAATAGTTCATCCTTAAAGAAATAGTCATTTAAGGCTTTACCCTCATTTGAAATAATGTATTTTTCTGTAAGGGTGTCCATTTCATTCATAATATCTTCAATAGGTCTCTTTACAGTTGGTAGATAATCTGATAAATTATAATCTAAAATAAATTTATATTTTTTGACATCTAAGTTTTTATCTTTAAATCCTTCAACTTCTAGGACACTTCCTTCTGTAATATCACCATTTTTGCTAGGTATATTAGCTTTTACTTCTCCACTCTTATCTACCAAAATGCAGACAAATTTAGAAGCATCTTTGAACATTATTTTCATTACCATTAATGAAATTTTTATATTAGTTCCACTTTTTATGTCGTTTAAAAAATTCTCTTTTGTAATCATATGATCCTCCAAATTAAATTTATTTTTTTAATAAAGTAAGTGTTAAAATCTATTTGCGCTTATTACTGTACCATATTTATTTGTATCTGACTAATTTTCATTAAACGCTTACTATTTTTATAAACACATTACAATAATAATTGTAGAAAAAAGGTATTAATTTCATAATACATGGCAAAATAAAGGGAAAAAATATTATTGATATAAATAAGGAGAGGATTTAATGGAAACCCAGAAAAGTTTAAAAGTTATTCCTTTAGGAGGACTTGGAGAAATAGGGAAGAATATAACGGCTATTGAATACGCGGATGAAATCATTGTTATAGACTGTGGTGTATCATTCCCTGATGAGGAAATGTATGGTGTAGATTTAGTAATTCCAGATATAACTTATTTGAAGAATAATGAGGAAAAGGTAAAAGGATTTTTCCTAACGCATGGTCATGAAGATCATATAGGTTCGGTGCCATTCATTCTAAAACAATTAAATGTACCTATTTATGGTACTAAGTTAACATTAGGATTAATTGAAAATAAACTAAGGGAACACAATATGTTGCAATATTGTGAGCTTCACATTGTAAATGCTGGGGAAACAATAGAACTGCAAAATTTTAAAATTGAGTTTATAAGAGTTACCCACAGCATAGCTGATTCTTGTGCTATTGCTATCCATTCACCAATAGGCGTTATATTGCATACTGGTGATTTTAAAATTGATTATACCCCAATTGATGGACTCGTAATGGACTTAGAACGTATCTCCAATCTAGGTAAAGATGGTGTTCTGCTTCTTATGGCTGACAGCACAAATGTTGAGCGCGAAGGGCACTCAATTTCTGAAAAAACTATTGGAAAGACTCTAACTAGAATATTTTCCGGCGCGGAGGGTAGAGTTATTGTAGCCACATTTGCTTCAAATATTCATAGAATTCAACAGATTGCAGATGCATCTGTGAGATATAATAGAAAAATTGTATTTAGTGGAAGGAGTATGGACAATATCTCACAAGTAGCTATAGATCTTGGATATCTTCATATACCAGAAGATTACATTATTGATGTAGATGAAATGCGTAATTACGAAAATAAAGATATTACAATAATAACTACGGGAAGTCAGGGAGAACCTATGGCAGGACTTGCTAGGATGGCTTTTGCTACTCATAGAAAAATAACTATTGAACCTGAGGACTTATTTATTATTTCAGCATCTCCAATTCCAGGTAATGAAAAACTTATTTCAAGGGTTATAAATGAGTTATTCAAAAGAGGGGCAGAGGTCATTTATGAGGATTTAGAAGAAGTACATGTATCCGGGCATGCATATCAAGAAGAATTGAAATTAATTCATGCATTAGTTCATCCTAAATATTTTATGCCAGTCCATGGTGAATTTAGACATTTAAGAAAACATGCTAAGTTAGCACAGAAATTAGGTATGAAAAGTAAAGATATATTTACTATGGAGACAGGGCAAGTTTTAGAACTTACAAAGGATGAAGCGAAGATTACAGGGAGGGTACATACTGGATCCGTATTTGTTGATGGACTTGGAGTGGGAGATGTTGGAAACATAGTACTTAGAGATAGAAAACATTTAGCAGAAGACGGCATGCTCACAGTAGTGGTTACATTAGAGCGAGAATCTTATAGTATTATTGCAGGACCTGATATAATCACTCGGGGATTTGTATATGCAAAGGAGTCGGATGTTTTGATTAATGAAGTGAAAGAGATTGTTAGGATTGAACTTAATAAGTGCTTAGAGAATAAAGTTATTGAATGGAATGTATTAAAATTTAACATGAAAAAATCTGTAGAGCGATATTTATATGAAAAAACAAATCGTAGGCCAATTATTCTTCCAATTATCATGGAGATATAAGTAAAAAATTACTTAATACATATTAATATTATCTTAAGTGCTTTCGTTTTAGTAAGTATATTAAGGTTTTAAATAGTTAAAACTAGCTAAGTGAAAATATTAGAGTTTGTTTATTACTATTTATTAACATGAAAATAAGGAGGATTTTAATGAATAGAGTTCAAAAAAAAATTGAAGATGTAATGGAATCAATAGAAGAATCAAATTTCTATAAGTGTAAAACAAGAAGAGATTTAAAAAAAGTAGCAAAAGCATTAGTTGAAACAAATGGAATCGTACCTGATTTTTCAAAGTATAATTTAGATACAAAACATTGGAAGAGTGCTGAAAAATTTATTTAAATACTCTAATTAAGAGCCACTATAAAAGTTATAGTGGCTCTTAATTTAAATTTATTATATTTCATATTTTTTAAATTAATATTTTTTGTTTAGATTAAATGGTGAAACTAGGTAAATATACTTGAAATTTTAGTCATAACAGTATAAAATGAATGAAATAATAATAAATACTGTCGGATTAGGGGGCAACTATATGAATTTTTTTTATGTAAGAGGTAAAGAAACAGTTGTAAATAGTTATGTTTGAAATTAAAGTACCTGCCACAAGTGCAAATATGGGGCCAGGACTTGATACTCTCGGGGTTGCGTTTAAACTATACAATAGATTTATAGTAGAAGAGATAGAATCTGGGCTTGAAATTTTTGGGTGTAATAAGGAATTTGCAAATAATAATAACTTAGTTTATACTTCAATGTTAAAAACCTTTAAAAAACTACAAAAGGATCCCAAAGGTGTTAGATTAACTTTTAAAACGGAAATACCTGTTAGTGGAGGGCTTGGAAGTAGTGCTACATGTATATTGGCGGGGATTACAGCTGCTAATAAGTTATGTGGAGATGTTTTAACAAAACAAGAGGTCCTAAATTATGCTTGCGAAATTGAAGGACATCCGGATAATATTACTCCTGCAATGATTGGTGGCATGACTGTTTCAATTATGAATGAAGGAGCTAATCATTATAATAAAATTCCAATTAATGGGAGTATAAAATTTTGTGCATTAATCCCTAAGTTACAGTTATCAACTAAGTCTTCAAGAGCAGTGCTACCAGAAACAATACCTTTTAAAGATGCTGTGTATAATGTAGGTATGGTTTCGATGCTTATTGTATCACTTGTTAATGGTGATTATGAAGGTGTAAAGCTTGCTTGCAAAGATAAACTTCATCAGCCATATAGAATGGGGTTAATAAAAAATTACTCGCAAATTTCAAGTTTTGTTAAAGAAAGTGAAGCTTTGGGCGTATTTCTTAGTGGTGCTGGACCAACGATTATGGTAATGCTTAAAAAAGATGATAGTAATACTGAAGGAAAACTAAAAGAATTTTTAAAGGGCTTATCAGGAAGCTGGGAAACTCTAAATTTAGAAATTGATGAGGATGGTTTGAATATAGAAAATATTTAAATAATAATTTTATTACATAATAATTCACTTGCAACTTACGTTACGTAATGATGTATATTTACCTTATACAATTTATAATTTATAGAATGTACAAAAAGTAGGAGGTTTTTATAATGATACCTTTATGTATACCAGAAATTAAAGGCAATGAGTTAAAATACGTTAAAGACTGTATAGATACTAATTGGGTCTCTTCAGTAGGAAGTTATGTTAATCTATTTGAAGAAAAATTTAGTGAGTATGTAAGTAGCAAAAGTGCTGTAGTTACAATGAATGGTACGGCTGCGCTTCAACTTGCATTATTAACTCTTGGAATAGGAGATGGAGACGAGGTTATAGTCCCATCACTTACATTTATATCTCCAGTTAATACAATAAAATATGTAGGTGCAGAACCAGTATTTGTAGATGTATGCCGTGACACATTTGTTATGGATGCTTCTAAAATAGAAGAGTTAATAACATCTAAAACAAAAGCTATAATGCCAGTACATATTTATGGTCACCCTGTAGATATGGTTAAAGTAATGCAAATAGCGAAAAAACATAATTTATTTGTTATAGAAGATGCAACAGAATCGCTAGGTTCTACTTGCAATGGGAAAATGGCAGGAACAATAGGTGATATAGGGTGTTTTAGTTTTAATGGTAATAAGCTTATAACTACTGGGGCAGGTGGAATGCTTGTAACTAACAATTTAGAGCACGGCAAGCGGGCAAAATTTTTGTCTACTCAGGCAAAAGTAGTTACTGAAAATAAAGCATTTTATCATTCAGAAATAGGATATAATATGAGAATGCCAAATCTTTTAGCTGCATTTGGAGTAGCTCAACTTGAGAATGTTAAAGACTATTTAAAAACTAAAAGAGAAAATGCATTGTATTATAACAAGCTTCTAGGTGAAATTAAAGGAATTACATTGCCAGCTGAAAGAGAAAATGTGGAAAACTGTTACTGGTTATATTCAATCCTAGTTGAAGATGAATATGGTATAACTCGTGATGAACTTATACAAAAACTAAATTTCGTTAAAATAGAGGCGAGACCTTTCTTTATGCCTATCCACGATATGCCTCCATATAAGGGGAGTAGACATGGCGATTTAACTGTTACAAATGAACTTTACGCACGAGGAATAAATCTCCCAAGTTCTGTAGGGCTTACAAAAGAAGAGATTAGCAAGGTATGTGAAACAATAAAAAATAGTGTAGTTTAAATTAGGGTTTAGAAAATAAGAGAGCAATAACATTATGGATAATAAATTCATAGTGTTGTTGCTTTCTTTATGTATGGTTTAAATAGTATTTGTAATAAAAATGAACATTTACCGTAATGATGCAAAGAAACCAAATAAGACATGTAAACATAAGATAAATTAGTAGAATATATATAAATATAATATAAAATGTAGTTAAAGCTAATATATATGTAAAGAATATGGCAAATTAACCGATAGTAAAGTGTGTAATTATACTTAATAGCTTTATTAATTATGATAATTAAAAATCTTATATTATGAATAGAGAAGAGGAGTGTTAAAATGAATTTTTTTGTTAATCTAGGTGTAAAGAAAAAAATTGTGTCAGTATTTTCAGTTGTTTGTATTTTTATAATTTTAATTGGAGTAGAGGGAATAATAAGTTCAGATAAGATAAATGATGGTTCTATGTCTATATATAGCAATAATCTACAAGCGATAAAAAATCTTGAGGAGACTAAAGGAAATGTAAATAGTATTAGAGCAGAAATGCTTAGAATTGTTTTTGAAAGAGATAAATCAAAATTAGATGAAGAGACAAATAATATAAATGATTTAACAAATGAAGATGTAATATACGAAAAGGATTACTTAAGTACTCCTTTTACATCAACAGAAGAGGAAAAAGCTTATAATGATTATAAAAATGACTTAACAAAATATAGAGAAGGAAGGACTACGGTAATTGATCTTGTAAAAGCTAATAACTATTCGGAGGCAACGAATGTTAATATAAAGCTTGATATAATAAGAATTTCAATGTCTAATAATTTAGGAAAGTGTATTGAAATAAATGTTAAATCTGCTGAGAAAGCAAACTTAGATAATATTGCTCAATTTAGCAAAGCTAGAAATACAATTATACTTTTTACGACTATAGCATTTTTGATTATAATTTTTATGGCTTATTTATTAAGTAAAAATATAGTAAATCCATTAAAGAAAATAAAAGATTTAGCAGGAAGATTATCTAGTTATGACTTTTCTGGAATAATGACGATTACAAGGAAAGATGAATTTGGACAAACTGGTATCGCATTAAACGCTGCTCAGGAAAATATTAAAGAATTAATAAAAGAAATAATGGATAATTCATCGGATATGAGTGCCTCGTCTGAAGAACTTTCAGCCACGGTTGAGGAAATAACCGCTAAAATAGAAATTGTAGATAATTCAACAGTGGAGATAAATAGGTCGGTTCAAGAATCCAGCGCTACATCTGAGGAAATAACTGCTTCTGTTGAAGAGGTTAATTCAAGTATGGAAGCACTATGTTCAAAGGCTATGGAGGGTAGCAGTAATGCGTCGCAAATTAAAGAAAAAGCAAAAGTAGTTAGGAGAGAGGCTAATAAAGCGCTTGAAAACAGTAAGAGTATCTATGAAGCAAAGGAAAAAGGAATATTAAAAGCCATAGAAGATGGAAAAGTTGTAGATGAAATAAAGATTATGGCGGATGGAATTGAAGATATTGCATCACAAACTAATTTACTAGCACTAAACGCTGCTATTGAAGCAGCAAGAGCAGGGGAACAAGGAAAAGGATTTGCGGTAGTTGCAGATGAAGTAAGAAAGCTAGCAGAACAATCATCTGAAACTGTAAATACAATTCAAGGAACTATAGTAAAAGTTCAAGATGCATTTAAACATTTATCTGAAAATAGTAATGATATTCTTAAATTTATTATAGAAGATATTACACCAGTATTAGAACAATATGCTGAGGCTGGAAAACAATATGGTGAAGATGGGGAATTTGTAAGTTCAATGTCAGAGGAAATAGCAGCTATGTCAGAAGAAGTGGAAGCCTCAATAAATGAAGTTAGTGCGGCAGCTCAAGTTTTGGCACAGAGTTCGCAAATTTCTGCAGAAAACACAGGAAATATTCAAATTAGTATTGATGAAACCTCAAAAGCTATGGAGCAAGTATCTCAAACATCTCAAATGCAAGCGGAACTTGCACAAAAGCTCAATGAGATGGTACAGAAGTTTAAGATTTAGAGTACGATTTATTATATAACTTAAAGCATAAGTATCTACAATAACAAAAGTGCCAGGTATGATCTAATTTCATACCTGGCACTTTTGTTATTTCAAAATTTAGAATCAAAATAATGTGTTTATTGTGATCTTCTTTATAATAAAATTTTCTATAAACCGTTTATTGACTTAATTAAGGCAAGGTGTAATAATGAAGGTAACGTTTACAATAGTTAGGGTATAATAAGTAAACGGTATAATAAAATAACCATATATGAATACACCAAGGGGGAATTATATATGACAAAAGTTATGAAAACTATGGATGGAAATGAAGCTTGTGCTTATGTATCATATGCTTTTACAGAGGTAGCAACAATTTATCCAATAACACCATCTTCACCAATGGCTGAGCATGTAGACGAATGGTCGGCTAAAGGAAAGAAAAACCTTTTTGGTCAAACAGTAAAACTCGTAGAGATGGAATCAGAAGCAGGGGCTATAGGCGCAGTTCATGGGTCTCTTGAAGCAGGAGCTTTAACTACATCTTATACGGCGTCACAAGGATTGCTTTTAATGGTTCCTACAATGTATAGAATTGCAGGACAATTAAAGCCTGGAGTATTACATGTAAGTGCTCGTACAGTAGGCACTCACGCACTTTCAATTTTTGGGGATCATTCAGATGTAATGTCTTGCCGCCAAACAGGTTTTGCAATGATGTCTACAGCAAGTGTACAAGAAGTTATGGATTTATCTGGTGTTGCACATTTAAGTGCAATTAAAGGACGTGTACCATTTTTACACTTCTTTGATGGTTTTAGAACTTCTCATGAAATTCAAAAAATTGAATGCCTTGAATATGATGATTTAGCTAAACTTATAGATCAGGATGCCCTTAATGCATTTAGGAAAAATTCTTTGAATCCCGAAAGACCTGTTCAACGTAGCACAGTACAAAATCCTGATATCTTCTTCCAGGCACGTGAGGCAAGTAATAGGTTTTATGACGCGATTCCTGGTATTGTAGAAAATTATATGAATGATATTAATAAAATTACAAAAAGAAATTATAAATTATTTAATTACTATGGTGCAACTGATGCAGATCGAGTAATTATCGCTATGGGTTCTGTATGTGGAGCAATAGAGGAAACAATAGATTATTTAAATGCAAATGGCGAAAAAGTCGGTCTTGTTAAAGTACATCTATTCAGACCATTTTCAGTGGAGCATTTGTTAAAGGCAATTCCGCAAACAGTTAAAAACATTGCTGTTTTAGATAGAACTAAAGAACCAGGGTCAGCAGGCGAACCACTATTTGAAGATGTGTGTACTGCCTACGTAAACAAAGAAGTTCGTCCAAAACTTTATGGAGGACGTTATGGATTATCATCTAAAGATACAACACCTGCTCAAATAGTTGCGGTGTATGAAAATCTTAAGCAAAGTACACCTAAAGATCACTTTACTGTTGGAATTAATGATGATGTAACACATCATTCAATCCTTGTTGGTGAAGAGCTTGATGTTTTATCAAAAGGAACAATTAGTTGTAAGTTTTGGGGACTTGGTTCTGATGGTACAGTAGGAGCAAATAAAAACTCAATAAAGATTATTGGTGATCATACAGATATGTTTGTTCAAGCTTATTTCGTTTTTGATACAAAAAAATCTGGTGGCGTAACACAATCGCACTTACGTTTTGGAAAAGAGCCTATACGATCAAGTTATCTTGTAAAAGGAGCAGATTTTATTGCATGTCATAATTCTTCATATTTAGAGAAGTATGATATAATTTCTGACTTAAAATATGGAAAAACATTTTTATTGAATTGTTCCTGGAAGGGTGAAGAATTAGAAAAATATCTTCCAAGTAAAGTAAAACAATATATTGCTAAAAATAACATAGAGTTTTATACAATTGATGCCTCGCGCATTGCTAAAGAGCTCGGTTTAGGTAGGCGTTCCAATACTGTGCTTCAAGCTGCTTTCTTCAAATTAGCGAACATTATACCAATAGATGATGCAGTGGAGTATATGAAGAAATCTATATACAAAAGTTATAGTAAAAAAGGTGATATTATTGTTAATATGAACTATGGGGCAGTAGACAAAGGTATTGAAGGTGTAGTAAAAGTAGAAGTTCCAAGTGTCTGGGTTAATGAGGTCGAGGAAGCTTCAGCAGAAGCTATAGATGTTCCTGATTTTATTAAAAATATTCTTATACCTGTCAATGCTCAAAAGGGAGATAGTATTCCAGTAAGTGCTTTTATAGGAATGGAGGATGGTACGGTACCGCTAGGTACATCGGCCTTCGAAAAAAGAGGCATAGCTACAGAGGTTCCATCATGGAATGTAGATAACTGTATTCAGTGTAATCAATGTTCATTTGTGTGTCCACATGCTGCAATAAGACCATTTTTGGCAAGTACTCATGAAGTGGAAAATGCACCAGATGGATTTAAATTAAAGGGAGCCACGGGAAAAGGCCTTGAAGATTATAAATATAGAATACAAGTTGACACATTAGATTGTACAGGTTGTGGAATTTGTTCTAATGTTTGTCCTGCTAAAGAAAAAGCTCTTACAATGGAACCTATCGAGACTCAGCAAAAGGAGATGGATAACTGGTATTATGCATTATCATTATCTAAGAAAGAAAACTGTGGTGACATTGCTACTGTAAAAGGAAGTCAGTTTGAAAAGCCATTACTTGAGTTTTCTGGGGCTTGTGCAGGATGTGGCGAGACCCCTTATGCTAAGGTAATTACACAATTGTATGGAGATAGGATGTATCTTGCTAGTGCAACAGGTTGTTGTCAGGCTTGGGGTGCGGCATCACCATGCGTGCCATATACAACAAATTCAGAAGGTCACGGACCAGCTTGGTCGAATTCATTATTTGAAAACAATGCAGAATTTAGTCTTGGTATGTGCTTAGCAGTGAACCAACAAAGGGAGCTATTAAAGTCAAAAGTAGAGAAAATTATTAATTTAACAAATGACTCAAATGTGAAGTCATCACTTAAAAATTGGATTGACAATTATAGTAATGGGAAAACATCAAAAGTTATAAGTAAGAAGGTACTTGAAGTATTAGAAAAAGCAAACTTAAGTAAAGAACTTAGGGAACTAGCAAATGAAATACTTGCAAGTAAAGAACACCTTGCTAAAAAGTCAATGTGGATGTATGGAGGAGATGGTTGGGCATATGATATTGGGTTTGGTGGTCTAGATCATGTTCTATCAAGGGGGGAGGACGTAAATATAATTGTATTTGATACAGAAGTTTATTCGAATACGGGTGGTCAATCATCGAAAGCAACCCCAATAGGTGCAGTTGCTCAATTTGCATCATCTGGTAAAAAGTTTAATAAGAAAGATTTAGGCATGATGGCAATGAGTTACGGTAATGTTTACGTAGCACAAGTAGCTATGGGAGGAAGTCAAAGTCAATTTCTTAAAGCAGTTATTGAGGCTGAAAATTATCCTGGTTCATCACTTATTATTGCTTATGCTCCATGTATAAGTCATGGCTTAAAAGGAGGTATGAGTACTACTCAGGCAAATACCAAACGTGCTGTTGAAGTAGGATATTGGCACCTTTATAGGTGCAATCCAGCTCTTGAAAAGGAAGGGAAGAATCCATTTATTTTAGATTCAAAGGAGCCAACAGGGAGTTTTCGCGAGTTTTTACTTGGTGAAGTACGTTATTCATCATTACTAAGAACTTTCCCTGAGAATGCTGAAGAGTTATTCGCAGCTGCAGAAAAAGCATCAAACAAAAGGTACCAAAATTATAGAAGACTTGCCAGTAACTAATGTATTTAAGTCTTCATGTAAAACAATATATGAATAACAAAAATAAACCTTACTCATGTTTTATGAGTAAGGTTTATTTTTGTTATGCTAAATTATATTAACTATTAACTGCAATTTTATTAACTTCTTCTATATAATCGCTCGCTTTTATAGGGTTATATTGACCTTCCCATTTGGATATAACTACGCAAGCAAGTGAATTACCAACTACATTTACTGCAGTTCTTGCCATATCTAAGATACGATCTATACCTGCTATGAATGCTAGACCCTCTACTGGAATACCGACAGAACCTAATGTAGCTAGGAGTACTACAAAAGATACCCCTGGAACACCGGCTATACCTTTTGAAGTAACCATTAATACAACCATTAGATTGATCTGCGTAAGGAGCGGTAAGTGGATACCATATAATTGAGCAATGAAAAGTGCTGCTATTGCTTGGTATAAAGTTGATCCATCTAAATTAAAAGAATACCCTGTTGGTATAACAAAAGATGCTATTGCCTTTGGACAACCGAATTTTTCCATTTTTTCCATAAGTTTTGGTAAAACTGCTTCAGAACTTGCAGTACTATACGCAAGGATTAATTCATCTTTTAAAAGTTTTATGAAGGTAAATATATTTATCTTAACTGCTTTAGCCACGAGTCCTAATACAACAATTACAAAAAATATCATTGCGCCATAAGTTGTTATAGCCAATTTGCCAAGTGGAATTAGAGCAGCAAGACCAAATTTTGAAACTGTTATGCCAATTAGTGCAAAAACACCAAATGGTGCAGTTTTCATTATTTGATTAGTTACCCAGAACATTGCCTGCGCAACACCTTCAAAAAAGCGAAGGACTGGTTTACCCTTTTCTCCAATTGCGCCGATTCCTAAACCAAACATAATTGAAAAGAATATAATTGATAACATATCTCCATTACCTAAGGATGCAAAAATATTTGTTGGGACAATATTTACAAAGGTATCTGCGAAACTATGATGTTGAACAGTTGATGCAGTATCTACATAGGTTGCAATACTTGTCTTTACAAGTGAATGCATATCTATTCCAGTTCCTGGATGAAATACATTTCCTATTAGTAAACCAAGACAAATTGCAACAGTAGTAATAACTTCAAAATAAAGAAGTGTTTTACCACCAAGTTTTCCAACTTTCTTTATATCGCCTACACCAGCTATACCAACAACTAATGATGAGAAAACAATTGGTACTACTATCATTTTAATTAATCTTAAAAAGATATCACCAATTGGCTTAAGGACAGTTGTTACTGTTGGATTACCATAAAATATTGCGCCTACAATAACACCTGAAATAAGACCAACAAGAATTTGCACAGCTAATGTAAATTTAATCTTCTTCATGAACATTTCCACCTCTTCTTTAACAAATATAGTCTTAAAGCTTTTGTATTTTTTGCCTTAGTGTATATTGTATATTATAAAGATGTAGTATGTCTATACAATTAATATTTTAGTTTGGTGTTTTAGGTTTTGCTCCCCAGCATTTGTCACAATTTAAGCAACAATGAGACGCAAAATTATTACAGTGCCCATTCTTAATTTGATTAGGTAAGTCTGAAGCTTTTTTTGATTTTTTCATCCATTTGAACATATTTTTTATTTCATTTTTTCCTTGTTTATCTAAAAGTATATTAGAGTCTATGATATATCACTCCTTAATATTTTTTAATTTAATTACTATGTTATACAGTATAATCCTTTTACTTATAATATGCAGTAACAATTGATACCGAGGTTAATAAAGGAATTTGTAGAAAAATAAAGTAATGAGTAGTATAATACAAATAATTGATTTAATTTTAAAATTATGTTAAAAATATTGACATATGACAGTATAATGCTATAAAAAAACAATTAGGAGGAACCATATGATTGAACCTGCTACTTTTCTTGTTGATGATCACGATGTGCCAGCACTTCACAATGTCATTTTACACCTTGCTAGCATTGGATACTGCGAAAGGAAAATTTGTGAGCGTCTAGGCCTCTCAGATTTAACTGAAGTTATGTGGCGTGCTCTGCCAATTTATCGTGAAGAACAACTGGTTACGCGTGATGCACTAAATTCAGCTATAGATTTTTTTTTCTTGCAGGGCATAATTTCGATAGATGAACTTAACCAAGTGCTTGATAATAATGAAAGAGATGTCCTCATTAAGGTAGGAATCATTTTAGTCCATAATAAAAAATGTTATGCACGTGCTTCACTATATCCTGTTGGGGATTATTTAGTTTTTTCGGATCATGCTTGGCCACAATTACCACATCCAGGAGTCCTAAATGTACCATATGATCAAGTAATGTACGTTGGCATCGACAGCCGCTGGTTAGCGCGAACTACTGTGCGTAACCCCGTGAGTTCGACTCTCGATCTTTGTACTGGATCTGGTGTTCATGCTCTTTTAGCAAGTTCGCACTCCAAGAGAGTGGTTGCTGTGGATATTAATCCTCGTGCCGCTCGATGTACTTATTTTAACGCAAAAGCATTAGGTTTAACTAATATTGAAGTTGCGGTGGGGGATCTCTTCGAGCCTGTTTATGATGAAAAATTTGATCTTATTACAGCTAATCCACCATTTGTTCCATCCCCAGTAGACACGCTCGGGTATCGCGATGGTGGAAACTCAGGTGAAGATATTTTACGACGAATTATAGTTGGATTACCGAATCATCTAGCTCCTGGTGGGAGTGCACAAATCATTACAGAACTCGGCGAACGTATGGATGAACCGCTGTCCAGTAGATTACGTGTATGGCTAAATGGTGCAAAGATGGACATTCTAATTCTTCGTCTTAGTGTTCATTCCGCTGCAAGCTATTCAATAGGACATGCTAATGGTGATGAGGACTACAATACTTTTCTAAATTCGGTGCAGGATTGGTCCAGCAATTTAAGAAAACAGGGCTATGTTCAAGTAGTTTCGGTTCTTATTACATTTAAGTGGAGTGATACTACACTAGGTGCACCATGGACCCGCGTTGAGGAATTGCAACCACCACATAATAATGCTGGCAAAGAGGTAGAGGCATTATTTATTCAGGAAGGGCTATCGCGAAAACTAAATTTATATGAGATACTTAAGCAAAGTAAGATGCGTCGCGCAGGTCCAATAGGGCTAACTGAGGCTCGATTACTTGGAAGTGAATTACGAACGAATTCTCAGGCTAATTTATTAGGAAGTGAGTTACCAATCTTTAGATGGCTTAATCATGTTGAAGGGGAAATCTTAGTTCTTATGGAGAAACCACTGACACTTTCTGAACTAATTGTGATTACCCAAGAACTTAACTTTCAGGAGGAAGATGTAATCTTAGCAATTAGATCGCTCATAAGAAATGGGTTCATTATAATGACTTAGGTTGAAAACAACTTATTAATAAAAAATATTTTTAGTTTTTGTATATTGAAATATAGCAAAAAACACCTGTTAATCTAGGTGTTTTTGTTTTTAATAAACATTTTATTAAAGAAAATATACAAATATATGAGTTAGGGATGATAAATGTAAGTTATGATATATTGTAAAGTTTGATAGTATTAATGAAACCGATTTCTTAATAAACAGAGTGTCATCATCAATTATTATTATGTCAAATTATAGCGGAATAAAAATATATCAAAACATAAAACAATATGGTAGTATATTAAAGGGATTACAAAATATTGAAATAATATATAAAAAAAGTCTTTTAAGTATAAGATACTTTATTATTATATATTTGTTGCAATATATAATTTCAATTAAACTGAAGGGTGATGCCATATGGATGATAATTTTGATGAACAGATAAAAGAACTGTTGAAAATGAGGATTAAAGAAAGTGAAGAAAAAGCAGAATTGGCAGCTAAGTTAATAAGGGCTAATAAAGAACTTGTAATTCAAAACGAAGAGAAAAGTAAACTGTCGGCAGAGTTAAATATTGCCAGTAAGGCACAGGGTGAATTTCTTGTTAACATATCTCATGAACTTAAAACACCTTTAAATGTTATTTTTTCAATAGCTCAATTATTTGATGTATATTGTAAAGATGGATCACTCGACGATAATAAAAATTCAATTGTAGAATATATAGAATCAATTAAGCAAAATTCATATAGATTAGCTAAAATTATTAATAATATAGTTGATTTATCAAAAATTGAAGCAGGATTCTTTAAATTAAATCTATCAAATCATAATATAGTAACAGTGGTAGAAGAAACAGTGATGGCTGCAACTACTTTGATTGAAGGTAAAGGTTTAAATATTACTTTTGATACGGATATAGAAGAAAAAAATATTGCTTGTGATGCAGAGAGAATAAAACGAATAGTATTAAATCTAATATCAAATTCTATAAAATTTACAGAAAGTGGTGATGAAATATTTGTAAACGTTATTGATAAAAATGAATTTGTTGAAATATCAATTAAAGACAATGGTATTGGCATTGAAGAGAAATATTTAGATGTGATATTTGATAGATTTAAACAGGTAGATAAATCTTTATCTAGAAATGCAGAAGGCACAGGTGTTGGTTTGAGTTTAGTAAAATCGATTGTAGAATTGCATGGTGGTAATATATATGCGCAGAGTAAATTTGGGGAAGGTAGCACATTTACAATAAGACTCCCGGCAGGCAAGGTACTTGATGAAAATATAATATATAGTAATGTCGCGAAAAATGGAAATGAAATTATACGAGTGGAGTTTTCAGACATTTATTCGTAAATCATATTATTGATTAAAGGCAGTTAAGATATAATTCTTAACTGCCTGGTATGGAGCTACTTTGTAATAACTTCATGAATTAATATTGGCTTAGTTGCATGGTCACTAATAGAGATATTTTCATATATTTTTGCTTTTACATCTTCTACATTTTCACGATTTGAATATATAGTTACAAGAGATTCACCCTTTTTTACCTTGTCGCCAACTTTTCTGCGTAGCATAAGGCCTACTGCTAAATCAATTTTATCTTCTTTTGTTGCCCTTCCTGCGCCAAGTAACATTGCTGCAACACCAATCTCATCAGCTACCATATTAGATACAAAACCACTAGCGAGAGCAGGAACATCAATTTTATATTTAGCTTGTGGTAAATTTTCTGGGTTATCCACAATTGTTTCATCTCCACCTTGATTTTTAATGAATACTTTAAATTTGTCTATTGCTTTACCATTTTTTATTACTTCAAGAAGCATTTTTCTCGCTTCCTCTAATGTTTTTGCTTTTTTAGCAAGCACTACCATTTGACTTCCAAGTGTTAGGACAAGTTCTGTAAGATCTTCAGGACCCTCTCCTTTTAATGTATCAATGGCCTCTTTTACCTCAAGTGCATTGCCAATTGCAAATCCTAAAGGTTGTGACATGTCAGAGATTATTGCCATTGTTTTTCTACCTACATTATTGCCGATTTGAACCATAGCATGTGCTAAATTTTCTGCATCTTTATCTGTTTTCATGAAAGCTCCTGCACCTGTTTTAACATCAAGTACTATTGCATTAGCTCCGGCTGCAATCTTTTTACTCATAATAGAACTAGCAATTAGTGGGATTGAATTTACAGTTCCAGTCACATCACGAAGAGCATATAATTTTTTGTCGGCAGGGGTTAAGTTCCCACTTTGGCCAACAACTGCAACTTTATCCCTATTAACTAAATCAATAAATTGTTCTATTGTTATCTCTACATGGAAACCACTAATAGATTCTAATTTATCAATTGTTCCACCAGTATGCCCAAGACCTCGTCCAGACATTTTAGCAACAGGTATATCTAAAGCAGCAACAAGGGGAGCGAGGACTAGTGTTGTTGTATCTCCTACACCACCAGTTGAGTGTTTATCAACTTTTATACCTTCAATTCCTGATAAATCAATAGTCTCTCCAGAATTAACCATTGCCATAGTTAAATCAGCCCTTTCACGATCATTCATATCTTGAAAATAAATAGCCATTGCGAGAGAACTTGCTTGGTAATCTGGAATAATTCCTTTAGTATAACCTTCTATAAAAAAATTAATTTCTTTTGTTGTTAATTCTTTACCATCACGCTTTTTCGAAATTATATCTACCATTCTCATTTTATTACCATCCTTTTTATTTTGATTTTATAACATTAATATTATATGGCTATATTATACAATTAAACCAACAACAGTTGCTGTTAATATACTAACTAAGGTTGCACCAAATAGGAGTTTTAGACCAAATCTAGCAACTACATTCCCTTGTTTTTCATTGAGCCCTTTTACTGCTCCAGAAATAATTCCAATTGATGAAAAGTTAGCGAAAGAAACTAAAAATACAGAAACAATTGCGGTTGTCCGCGTTGTTAAATGTATAGTACTAGTTGCCAAACTAGTCATTGCAACAAATTCATTTGATACTAATTTTGTTGCCATTATACTTGCAGCGGGTACTGCTTCCTTAAAAGGTACACCCATTAAAATAGCAAAGGGTGAGAATACATATCCAAGTAAATTTTGAAAAGAAATACCAAAGATACCTTTAAAGGCCATATTAATCATAGCAATTATGGCTACAAATCCAATAAGCATTGCTCCAACTATGATAGCTACCTTGAAACCATCCATAATGTATTCACCAAGCATTTCAAAGAATGATTGTTTTTTTTCTTCTTGAACTATTAATATATCTTCCTCTGGTGTTACTGTATATGGATTTATAATTGAAGATATAATAAATCCACCAAATAAGTTTAAAACAAGTGCAGTTACAACATATCTAGGTTTAATAAGAACCATATAAGAGCCAACTATCGACATAGATACCGTAGACATTGCTGATGCACAAAGTGTATAAAGTCTATGCTCTGGTAATAGACCAAGTTCTTTTTTTACAGAAATAAATACCTCTGATTGACCAAGAATAGCAGCGGCTACTCCGTTATAAGATTCTAGTTTACCCATACCGTTAATTTTACTTAAGCCGAGGCCTATATATTTAATTATAAAAGGAAGTATTTTAAAGTGTTGTAGAATTCCGATTAAAGCAGAAATAAATACTATTGGTAAAAGCACACCTATAAAAAATGTAAATTGGTTTGCGTTAACTAATCCACCAAATACAAAATTTACGCCCTCGCCAGCACACTTAAGTAATAATTGAAAACCATTTGCTATTCCACCCACTAGAAAATTACCAACACCAGTATTTAGTAATATAAATCCAAGTATGAATTGTAAAATAACCATTATAATGATAGGTCGGTATTTTACCTTTTTTTTATCAGTACTAGTAAACCATGCAAGTCCTAAGACAACAATTAATCCGAGAATTCCAATAATATATTTCATTTTAAACCTCCTCTTATGCCTTATCAATAATAAAGCTTATTTGCACATTTGTAAAGTTGTGGGTGAAATTACGCATGATATATAGATATTTAAATATATATAGTTAAAGGATTATAAAAACATTTATAGAATTCTTTATAAATAACATACAAATTATGGGAGATGATTAAGTTTGAAATTAAAAACAGCAACACTAATTGCTTCAATTGGAACATTTTTCATGGTATTATCTGAAATTTATTATACTTTTATAAATGCAGATGGAACAGGTAAAGTGTTCGGGCTTTTTTATTTATTTGGGATGATATCTTTATTTATATTTTTTATAACCTTATATTCAAAACAAAAGGAGAAATAATATATGGGTAATCTTAATGAAATTTTAGAAATTCGAAAAAAAGCATCAGATGGTAATATTAGAGTAATTAATAAAAGAAGTACAATTGGATTTACAATAAAATTAATAGGTTGGATTGTAGCTGGAGTGGGAATATTTGCTGGTCTAATTCTTGGACTTTTATTAACTACTCCAGCGAGTGGTGTAATATCAAATCCCAATCCTTTAAAATGGGTATACGCAATTGCAATTATGGTTTCTTCTTTTATAAGTGGATTTTTATTTATCGGTTTTGGTGAAATAATAATTTTATTAAATGATATTCGATATAATACTAAATTAAAGTAACATTTATTGTATATAGAGAATATAATTAAATAGTAAGATAAATTAAGCGGAATATATATATAATATATTCTGTATTTTTTATTAATTTAAGAAGTTGTAAAAAAACTCATAAACACGTGTTAATAGAATATAATGTAAGAATTAGAGGTAATTGACGCTTATATGATTATTGATATATTTAAATATTTTATATAAAATAGAATTGTACAAACATAGGGGGGATGAACAATGAAATTTGGTTATTTTGATGATGAAAAAAAAGAGTATGTTATTACTACACCTAAGACTCCGTATCCATGGATTAATTATCTTGGAACAGATGATTTTT
The DNA here is from genome assembly GCF_026650985.1 of Clostridium estertheticum. GTDB lineage: Bacteria > Bacillota > Clostridia > Clostridiales > Clostridiaceae > Clostridium_AD > Clostridium_AD estertheticum_C. The sequence goes on along the minus strand of NZ_CP086239.1, from coordinate 1,636,374 downwards.
TCTCGCTAATTTCAAATACTAGTGGTGGCTACTGCTTTTATAAGGATGCGAGGCTTCGAAGGTTAACTAGATATAGGTATAATAGTGCACCAGTTGATAGTGGGGGAAGATATTATTATATAAATGATGGTGGCGACGTGTGGACACCAGGATATATGCCAGTGAAAACTGAATTAGATTCCTATGAATGTAGACACGGACTTGGTTATACTAAAATAAAAAGTGCAAGAAATGGTATTGAAGTAGAGCAATTAATGTTTGTCCCTTTAAAGTATCATGGCGAAGTTAACCAACTTAAAATAAAAAATACATCAAATGATATTAAGGAAATTAAGATTTTTTCATTTATTGAGTTCTGCTTATGGAATGCTTATGATGATATGACTAACTTCCAAAGGAATTTTAGTACTGGTGAAGTTGAGATAGATAATTCTGTAATTTATCATAAAACAGAATATAGAGAAAGACGTAATCATTATTCATTTTACGGCGTTAATACAGATATAGATGGGTTTGATAGTGACAGAGAGTCATTCCTCGGATTATATAATGGATTTGATTCACCACAAACAGTTATGAAAGGTAAATCTAATAATTCTGTAGCGAGTGGATGGTCACCTGTAGCATCACATAGTAAAACATTAAGACTTAAACCTGGAGAAGAAACAAGTTTGATCTTCATAATTGGATATGTAGAAAATGAGGAAGAAGACAAGTGGGAAAGCCCTGGAGTTATTAATAAGACTATTGCTAAAGAGATGATAGCAAGGTTTAGTACGGATATTCAAGTAGAAGAGGGGTTAGAAGCTTTAAATAAATATTGGCTTAATTTATTATCAAAATATATTATAAAAACGGATGATGATAAGCTAGACCGTATGGTTAATATATGGAATCCCTATCAATGCATGGTAACGTTTAATATGTCTAGAAGTGCGTCATATTTTGAATCTGGAATTGGAAGAGGAATGGGATTTAGAGATTCTAATCAGGATTTACTTGGATTTGTGCATCAGATTCCAGGTAGAGCGAGAGAAAGAATACTGGATATAGCAGCAACGCAATTTGAGGATGGTGGAGCTTATCACCAATATCAACCATTAACTAAAAAGGGTAACTTTGAAGTTGGTGGAGGATTTAATGATGATCCGTTATGGTTAATATTAGGCACTGCAGCCTATATAAAGGAAACAGGAGATTTTAGCATACTAAATGAACTCGTGGCTTTCAATTGTGATGATAACATAAAAGATACACTCATGGAACATTTAAAACGTTCTTTCTATCATGTTGTAAATAATCTTGGACCTAACGGACTTCCTCTAATTGGAAGAGCTGATTGGAATGATTGCTTGAATTTAAATTGTTTTTCCACAGAACCAGATGAATCGTTTCAAACATTTGGAGACCCAGATGGAAGGATTGCTGAATCTGTTCTAATAGCTGGAATGTTTGTATTTATAGGACCGGAATATGTAGAATTATGCAAAAGATTTGACCTGATTTCTGAGGCTACAATAGCGCAGAATCACATTGATAAAATGAGGGAAACTGTTATGGAAAAAGGCTTTGATGGAGAATGGTTTTTAAGGGCATATGATGCGTTTGGAAATAAGGTGGGTAGCAAGGATAACGATGAGGGTCAAATATATATTGAATCACAAGGGTTCTGCGTAATGGCAGGCATTGGGGTAGAAGAAGGTTTAGCTTTAAAAGCATTAGATTCTGTTAAGGAAAAATTAGATACTAAATATGGAACAATGCTTTTGACACCAGCTTATACAAAGTACGATTTAAACATTGGCGAAATTACATCTTATCCACCAGGTTACAAAGAAAATGCTGGGATATTCTGTCACAACAATCCATGGATAATGATTGCTGAAACAGTTTTAGGTAGAGGGGATAGGGCATATGATGTATATAAGAAAATAGCTCCAGCTTTTATTGAAGACATAAGTGAGATTCATAGAACTGAGCCATATGTTTATTCACAAATGATAGCAGGGAAGGATGCAGCAAGGCAAGGTGAAGCTAAGAATTCTTGGCTTACAGGAACTGCTGCATGGAACTATTTTGCAATTACTCAATTTATTCTAGGGGTGAAGCCAGAGTATGATGGGCTTCGTGTAAATCCTTGCATTCCAAAAGAGTGGAATGGTTTTGAGATTGAGAGAACATATAGAGGCGATATATATAATATTAAAATTAATAATTCGCATCATATTTGTAAAGGTGTTAAATTAGTTACAGTGGATGGAAAAGCTATACAAGGAGATATACTACCTGTATTTGGTGATGGATGCGCACATAAAATAGAAATAGAAATGGGAAATTAACCATTTAAGGAGGGTTTCCCTCCTCATTCTTTTGAAATAGAAGACCTAAGAGCTAGTTATATAAGTGTATATGTATTAAATAGTGCGTTAACTGATTCTAAAACAGTAAAAATGGTTATATATTATAGAGGGACCAATTAATAGCGTAATGTAAATATTAGATAGTTTTAAATTCTAAAAAATGTAAACGATTCTGCAAGAAAATGAGCAATTCGGATGTAAATAGAGTAAATTATGTTAAAACATGGTTATCTGAGGAAATCTAGACATATTATAATTTGAAAAGCATGAGAAATTATAGTACTATTACATTATAAACACGCGTTTAAATTCTAAAAAGAGGTGTGGAATGAATAGTATAGATATTGCAAAAATAGCAGGAGTTTCAAGAAGCACCGTTTCAAGGGTAATTAACAATTATGATAATGTTCCAGACGAAACTAGAAAAAAGATTCAGCAGATAATAAAAGAAAATAATTATGTACCACATGCATCTGCTAGAATGCTTGCTGGGGTTAAAAACAGAATAATTGGTCTTTTTATAATTGATATGAAAACGGATACTAATGGCAAGCAAGTTACTAGTAGTTCTTACTTTACACCATTTACTGGATCGGTCATCGAAAATGCAAGCAAAATGGGTTATAACGTACTTGTTTCTATAGTAAGTAAACAAAAGGATTATAAAAAAGTTAAAGAAATTTTCTATAATAAGACGGTGTCTGGTGGAATATTTATAGGAGAAAAAAATGGAGAGCCAGAAATAAAAGAAATTATAAATTCTGGTTGTAGGGTTGCATTATTAGATCAAGCAGTGAAATCAGATGAAGAAGTTTATAATAAATGTATAATTGTAAATGCTGATAACTACTACGGTGCATACAAAGCTACTAATTATTTAATTGGACTTGGGCATTCGAATATTGCACATATAGTAGGAATATCTGAAAACTTATCAGGTATAGAAAGATTTAATGCTTATAAAAACGCATTAACAGATGCCGGGATTGCTGTAAAAAGTAATTTAATTGTTAAAGGCGATTTTACAATCAATGGAGGATATAATGCTACAAAAAAACTTCTCCAAAAGGAAATACCTACTGCAATATTTTGTGGAAATGATATGATGGCAATAGGAGCTATACAAGCTATTGAAGAAGCGAATCTAAATGTTCCAGAAGATATATCTATAGTTGGATTTGACGACATAGAGGTTGCAAGATATATAAATCCAGCGCTTACAACTGTAAGGATGAAACTTCTTGAAATGGCATCAATTGCAACAAATACTCTAATAACATCAATCGAGAGTAATTCAAATTTTTCAGCAAATTATACGTTACCTATTGACTTGATTGAAAGAAATTCATGTAAGGCTCTAAAATAAATTAGTTTATATGCAGCGACCCAGGAGATGATTAATCCATATTAAACACGAGTTTATTAGAGTTTGGTTGATATTATAATATTCTTTTTATGAATGTTATTTATTAATAGATAAAAGATTTAAGGGGGGGGACAATAATGAAAAAAAATTATTTGAAGAAATTTGCATTGTTAACTTTATCAACAATAATGGCTACTTCAATGTTAGCTGGTTGTGGATCAAGTACGGCTACAAAAACAGATTCAGGCTCAAAAGCAGCAACTACAGGGGCGGCTAAAGCACCAGCGGACTATACGGGAACTATAAAGATATGGTCATGGAATACTGAACTTAAGGATTTAGGTATTATAGCTAAGTTTAACAAAGTTTATCCAAATCTTAAAGTTCAACTTGTTTCAATACCAAATGATAATAGTGCATATGTAACTAAGATATCTTCTACAATGAGTGCTGGCGTTGGCGGACCGGATGTTTTTTTAGCAGAATCTGCTTATGTGAAAAAATTTACAAATTTAGACTTTTATGAGGATTTGACAAAGGCGCCTTATAATGCAGAGACACTTACAAGTAAAATGGTACCGTATACTGTAGAACTAGGACGTAATGAAGGAGATAAATCAATTAGAGCTTTAACTTGGCAGGCAACACCAGGTGGATTCTTCTATAAGAGAAGTATAGCTAAACAGTATCTTGGAACAGATGACCCTGCTGCTATTCAAAAAATGATGACAACAACAGAGGACTTTATCAAATTAGGAGAGACTCTTAAAACGAAGAGTAATGGATCAGTTAAGTTATTAGCTGGATATAATGAATTAGTTAATGTAGCTATTGGTAGCCGTACGCAAGGGTGGGTAAAAGATAGTAAGTTAACTATCGATGCTAAAATGATGGATTATATCGATCAAGCAACTAAAATTAGAAAAGAAGGTTTAGATGCTAAGTTTACTCAATGGACACCAGCATGGACTGGATCTATGTCAGATAAAACAACATTTGGATATATGCTTCCAACTTGGGGACTTCCTTTTACTTTAGGAATAAATGCTCCAAAAGAAACAGGCAATTATGCATTCGTAAAAGCTCCAACACCATACTATTGGGGTGGAACTTGGCTTGGAGTATCTAGCAAGAGTACACAAAAAGATAATGCTTGGCAGTTTGTTAAGTATATAACTACAAATACAGATTTTATGGAAGCACAGGCAAAAGATAAAGGTGACTTCATGAATAACGTAGATGTTCAAGCTAAATTATCAAGTACAGATGCAGGAAATAATGCATACTTGAAAGGTGAAAATGTATATAAAGTATACACGGAACTTGTTAAAGGCATTGATGGTAAATTGTTTACACAATATGACGATACAATTAACAATGCTTGGAATAAACAAATAGATTTATTAATAATAGGTAAAACAGCTTCAAAAGAGGATTTTCTTAAAAAATTTAAAGCTGATGTAGTAAATGCATATCCGGATATTAAAGTAGATTAGTTAGATGACATGTAAAAGTAAATAGTAATTAGCCTTATTAACTGTTTTTTAGTAAATAAGGCTAATTTAAAAATAGGGGGGTGTCACTTTGGTTAAAGGTAAAATAAATAGAGAGAAGTATGGATTGTTATTTATCGCTCCATTTTTTATAACATTTCTTATTTTTCAATTGTATCCTATGATTTATTCATTATATGTTAGTTTTATTAAATGGGACGGCATGTCAAAAAACATTAAATTTGTAGGTCTTGCAAATTACTCAAGATTATTTGCAGATCCTGTTTTTTTAAAGTCCATAGCTAATACCTGGATTATGTGGTTATGTGGGGGTATTCCTCAATTGGTTTTAGCGTTAATATTAGCCGTAGTATTTAATGAAGCAAGATTAAAAGGTAAAGATATTTTTAGAGCAGTATATTTCTTTCCCAATCTAGTTACTGCAACATCAATTGGTATATTATTTGCGTTTTTATTTGATTGGCAAGCAGGATCAGTAAATAAAATATTGATGAATATTCATCTAATAAAAGAACCAATAAACTTTCTTATGAGCGAAAATTACTCTAGAGGCATAGTGTCACTTACTTCATTTTGGATGTGGTTTGGATATAGCATGATAATATTTATGGCTGGAATCAAGAATATTCCTGAAGAACTTTATGAAGCTGCAACTGTTGATGGTGCATCTAAAACACAAAGGTTTTGGTCAATAACAATTCCTTTATTAAGGCCAACGATATTATTTTCTGTTATAACATCATTAATTGGAGGAATGCAATCTTTTGATATACCATATGCGTTATCACAAGGGGCTGGAGATCCTAATAATGCAACTACGACAATGGTAATGTATCTTTATAGAACTGCATTTGTAAATAATAACTATGGATATGGTGCTGCTGTAGGGTATGCATTATTTGTAATAATACTTGTATTTGCAATATTATCATTCAAATTTATAAATAGAAATGCTGATGATTACGAATAAAGGGGGTAGAGATGGAACATAATAATGTGTTAAAAAATGATAGTAAAGAAATAGGCGAAATCATTAGTAAAACGGTTTTGTATATAGCGCTTATAGCGCTTGCCATATTATGTTTTTTACCATTTTTTATAATGATAATTAATGCTACTCATACTAATGGTGAAATCGCTACAACCTTGTCTTTAAGACCAGGCACTGCATTAATTGCAAATTATCATAGATTACTAGAAAGTCAACCTATATGGAATGGTCTACTAAATAGTATAGTTATAGCAATTGCAGTTACAGCAGTAAGTGGTTATTTTAGTGCATTAACTGCATATGGTTTCTCGAAATTTAGATTTAAAGGAAATAAAATTTTATTTTGGGTACTACTGGGTACAATGATGATACCTACACAATTAGGTATGATAGGATTATTTCAATTAGTAAAAAAACTTGGCTTACTCGATTCATATTGGCCTTTAATAATACCAGCTATAGCAACTCCAGCATCGGTATTCTTTATTAAAGGATATACAGATGGTGCAATAAGCAGGTCACTTATAGAAGCTGCTAGAATAGATGGGTGCACGGAGCTTAAAATATTTAATAGGATAGTATTACCTTTAATATTCCCAAGTGTTGCTACAATGTCTATATTCACATTTATTCAAACTTGGAATAATTTCTTAATACCTCTTATATTGTTATTTGATCCTAATAAATTTACACTTCCAATAATGGTAATGCTCGCTAGAGGAACATATAAGACAGAATATGGTGCAGTTTTCACAGGGGTTGCGATTTCTATTGTACCTATAATGATAGCATTTATTTTTTTATCAAAGAAGATAGTAAGAGGACTAACGGTAGGTGGAGTAAAAGGATAATGATTTTATTGAAAATGGAAACTAAAAAGTGAACTACTGAAATATATTTATATATATTTCAGTAGTTTTTTTTGCGTAAAGGTTTTAGAAAAATCAAAAATAACACAAAAATAACATAATCATTTGATAGTTGATACATAATTATTTGTTATTATAAATGCATAGTAATTAATTAAGTTTATCTATTAATTAGAAGTGAACTTTAACCGAATTTTAATCTTAATTTAACATTCATGATATATTATGGATATTGCAAGGCTAATTAAGTTTGAAATTAAGATATTATAAGGAGGCTAATAGAATGCTTATTATTGACAATGTCTTAATTATAATAATAGCGTTAATATTTATTATTTTAATCCTAATATTTATAACTGGGAATAATAAAAAATCTTATATTGTTAGAAAATTTTATTCGCTTGGCACTTCTAACCAGTTAAAAGTATATGGAAAGAAAGCAACAAAAGCTATTGAAGAATCTATTATAAAGGTTTGTGAGATAGATAACAAGATGTCGGTATTTAAAGAAGAAAGTGAAATTTCAAAAATAAGTATAAATGCTGGAAATAAGCCACAAATAGTTAGTAATGATACTTATTATGTTATTCAAAAGGCGATAAAGTATTGTACGTTATCGGAAGGAGCTTTTGATATAACAATAAAACCTATAGTTGCATTATGGGGAATTGGAAAAGAAGGGCAACAGATCCCGAGTAGTAATGAAGTTAAGGAGAAGCTTAAAATTGTAAACTACAAGGACATAGTAATAGATAAAAACGATAGATCTATTTTTCTAAAAAATAAGAAACAAGAAATTGATGTTGGAGGTATTGCGAAAGGATATGCTGCAGATGAAGTCAAAAATGTAATGATTAAAAATGGCATTAAGAGTGCACTTATAAATCTTGGAGGAAACATATTAACTCTTGGTACAAAAATCGATGGAACCCCATGGAGTGTTGGTATTCAAGATCCATTTAAAACTCGTGGCGAATTCGCTTTAGCAATTAGTGTTATTAATAAATCAGTAGTTACTTCAGGAAATTATGAAAGATATTTCGAAGTAGAAGGTAAAAGATTTCACCATATAATAAATCCAAGTACGGGGTATCCATCAGAAAGTGATATTGTAGGTGCTACGATAATCTCTGATAACTCTATTGATGGTGATGGGCTATCTACAGGTGTGTATATTATGGGTGTGCAAAAGGCTATCAAGTTAATAGAAGAGATAGAGGGCGTAGATGCCATATTAATAACTAAAAGTAAAGAGATCTATGTTACATCAGGCATGAAAGGGAAATTTACAATAACGAGTCATGAGTTTGTATATAAAAATAGGATTTAAAAGGGGATATAAAATGGTAAAAAAGATAAAGAAAACACAAATATTTAGACATATAATACAACTGATTATGTTTGTTTTGTCACCTGGTTTATTTATATTAGCTTTTTCAGAACTAAAAAGTATTTATACTATGATTATTAAAGGCAATCTCAATTTTATAACAGCTTTTCCTACTTTAATTGAGTTCACAACAGTTATAATTGTAACTATTTTCCTTGGCAGATTCTTTTGTGGCTGGGTTTGTGCATTTGGAGCTTATAATGATTTCATTTATTTATTATCAAAAAAAGTATTTAAGGTTAATTTTAAGGTAAACGAAGAAGTAGATAAAGTTTTAAAATACGTGAAATATGTTGTTCTATTATTACTTGTAATTATTGTTTGGACCATGGGAAGTAAAGTTCTTGATACAACTAGTCCTTGGGATGCTTTTGCGCAAATAACAAATTTTCCTCAGGTATTATTTGATTACACTATTGGAGTGGCACTTTTACTTTTAATAACACTAGGTGCTCTCTTTGTAGAAAGATTTTTCTGTAGATATTTATGTCCTTTAGGAGCTGTTTTTAATATATTATCAAGAATAGGAATACTTAAAATTAAAAAGCCTACTGATAAATGTGGAAAGTGTAGATTGTGCACAAATAATTGTTCAATGGGATTATCACTTTACAAAGCTCAGAGTGTATGTGGTGGAGATTGCATTAACTGTTTTAAATGTATTGAAGCGTGTCCAAGAAGTAATACTAAGATAAATGTTCTTGGCGAAAATGTAAACCCAGAACTTGCAAGCGGTGTAGCCATAGCTGCTATGGTAGGACTTTATGCTGTTAATAATTTAGGTGCTCAAGCATTAGCAAATAGTGGATTAGCTACAGCAAGTACTACTAGTACAAGTACAAGTAGTACTTCTCAAAAATATAAAGATGGAACATATACAGGAACAGGTACTGGTTTCCATGGCGCTACAACTGAGATGTCAGTAACAATAAAAGATAATAAAATAACTAAAGTTGAAACAGTATCAAATGGTGATACACCTGATTTTTATGCAAGAGCAGAAAGTACAATAACTTCTGAAATAATATCGAATCAATCAACATCAGTTGATACTGTTTCTGGCGCTACTTATAGTAGTGAAGGTATTATTAGCGCAACGCAGGAAGCATTAAAGAAAGCGGAAGTAGGTTCGTCTGCAACTACACCAACTACTACTGATACAAGTACAACAACAGATAGCAGTACTGATGTTGCTGATACAAATACAACAACAGATAGTACAGCGACTACTGCAAATACCTATAAAGATGGTACATATACAGGATCGGGTAGTGGATTTCATGGTGGTACAACGCAGATGTCAGTTACAATAAAAGACAATAAAATAACTAAAGTCGAAACAGTATCAAATGGAGACACTCCTGATTTTTATGTAAGAGCAGAAAGCACGATAATTTCTCAAATAGTATCGACCCAATCAACAACAGTAGACACAGTTTCTGGTGCTACTTATAGTAGTGAAGGTATTATTAGTGCAACACAGGAGGCTCTAAGTAAGGCTAAAGCATAGGATAACAACATGGCAAAATCAAAATTAGCATATCGTAAATAATAAATAAAATAGAATAGTTAAAGGCTCTAGCAAAATTGCTAGAGCCTTTAACTATTAGCATATAGAAAAGAATTGGTCACATTTTATTAACTTACTTGGGAAATAACAATATAAAATTTGACAAAAGAAATGTAATATGTAAAAATAAAGTATAGAATTGCCAATAATGAAGAAGTCATACAAATATTCAATAGATAAATCAAAGGAGCGAGAATATGGAAGTTGTACAACAAACTAATCGAACCATGTTATTTGAAGAGATAAATCCACAGAAATTAGACATAATTTCTGTAATAGGTGACACCAAAGGTTTAAATAGTTTAAATGACGATAAGATAAAAGAAATAAATGAATGTTTTTTAGTGAAAAGTTTTGATGAGTTTTTAGATAAATTTTCACCTGTAGTATATTCATTTTACAATGCGAGTAATCAGAAAGTTATGTATACTCTAAAAAAACCTGAAAACCTTTCTAAAGAGTATATTACTGAGATTCCAATAAATCAGTCAAATGATTTTTTGAAGATGCTTTTTACTTTAATTGATGCTAAAAGCGCTCAAGGAATTGCTAATGTTGATTTCAAATTTGAAAACTTATTAGATATGATATCTCCTAAAAAAGTAATGGATGATATAAAGCAATCAAGAAAAGAAATACAGTATATTTATAGTAAATATGAGGCGCTAGAAGAGGGCGACCCTAGTAAATTAGATTTAGCGGACAAGCTTAATTATATGTTTGAAGAAGCAAGTTGTAATTATAACAATATCATGGCTATGTTACCACTGGCTATTGAAGATATAAAGACTAGACTGCTCCTTGGTGAAGAAGATAATAAAACTGATAACTCTAAGTTTATAATAGGGGCTTTAAGCATGGGCGAAAATGGAGAATTAAAGGTTTTAGAAGCACCTAAAAACGAAGAAACGGCACTTGTTACTTTAGATGACAATGCTAATATAGGACTTATAAAGGCCTTTGAGGAAGATTATGATGTTGTAAATGATACAAAGACAGGTTATGTAAAGGATCTAGTTATAAGAACATTTTGTCCACTAGTATCAACTATGGAAAGTAGGGTGAACTTAGAATTAGAGGTAACAAACTATAACACATATTTGGAGTTCTATAAAAATGCTAAGGATGATTTTGTAAAAACAGTTAAGCCATTAGTTGAAAAGCTAGTAGGTGTGAAGATGTTTTTTAATCAATATAAGACAAAAAATAAAGGTATGCAACCAACTTTATTAGTTAGTAATACAACTGTAAATAGATTGGTAAATTCTAAGAATATATCAAGACTTATTACATACTTAAATACAGTAAATGATAAAAATGATTTCACTAATACTATTTGGTTTGGAATTGCTCCATCCATAGAACTAGAAAGCCATAGTAAGAGCAAAGTTAAAAGGCAAAGATTCAAAGGGAATGAGCAAGTCGAAAAATCAGACACAACTTCAATGGAAGATTTAGCATTACTTTTATCTACTATTAGAAATTATAGGATACAAACATTCTTTAGCTTTCAAACTGGTGAGGATACTACATTTAACCACGTAGCTACTGAGGGTATAGATAGATTTATAGATAAATGTGCACCTTTGATGCGCAATGATTTTAGCGAGTTCGCAGTACCTTGCGTACCTAATTTTACAATTATACCTAAGGATAAGTCTGGAGTTATTATTGATAAAAAGATGCTTATTACAGATGGTGGAACGGCTCAATTATCAAAGGAAAAGGAAGACATTTTAAAACTTTGGATAGAAGGGGTATATATAGGGAGTTCTTATATTGCTGCTGGAATTGTAGCATCATACCAATGCCCAGAATTTTTACGCGAATCGTACAAAAATGTTTCTTATGAATATCCAGGCATTAGGTTTGATATAGAAGCAGCAGACAATTCCTTAAGAGTTACAACAACTCTAGCTAAAGAGATATCAGGTTTCACAAATGAAATAAAAAATTCCATAAATAGAAAGAACTTTGGATTTATTTTTTCTTCTGAAAATGCTCAAGTAAATGGGAAAGATGTAAAACACATTACCGTATATAAAGCAAGAAGTTTACTAGCAAATGGAAATGATTTTGAATCAATTTACAAGACAACAGTAACAACTTATATTGAAAGAATGTTAAGGTTTCATACTAATGATTTTAAAGAAGATAATATTGTTAAATTCTTTAGTAATAATCCAAATAGCATAAAAAGCAAATGGGTTACAAACAAGGGATATATAAATTCTATTATTCAAGAAGGCGATGACATTAGCTTTTTAATAGATGAAAAAAGTGGCACTTGCAATATTAATATAGTATTCAACGGCAATGTTAAAAACCTAGAGGTTGAGATAACAAGAAATGCAATAATTGGATAAGATATTGTTGCATTAAATATTTAATTGAGAATTTTATGTGGTAGTTTGAAATGGCAGTATTACTGCTGTTTCTGAATTATAAATATTATGAAAAGTAGGGGGAAAAAAAATGGGATTTAAATTAAAAGTTGAAGGTGCTGAAACAATTGACTTAGGCATCGAAAACATACTAACAGTCGAATTCAATACAGATACTCCAGATGATTCTAATGCACGTTCTACGGATCTTGGAACATCACTAACAATCAAAGGGAAAATATTAACGCCAGTTGATGGAGAGGTAGCCGACAGTACTATTAAGTTAGCACAATGGTCACTTGTTCCATCCGAAAAAGCAGATTGTTATAGAAAAGTAACAGTGGATGTTATTTCTGCATCACAAGTGGTAAGACAAATTAATTTGCCAAATGCTTTTGTTGTAAGTTATGCAGAAAACTATGGTGATGAGGAAGGTGTAGGAACATTTATACTACAATTAAAACAGAAGAAAGATAAGACAGCTATGGTAAAATTCCAAGGTGGATTTGGAGAATAATTAAAACAAATTAAAAGGAGTGTGTAAATTATGGGTTTCAAAGTAGTAATTGAAGGCGCAGAAAAGATAGAACTCGGAGTTGAAAGTGTAAAAAAAATAGTTTTAAAAACGGATACTCCAAAAGATTCAAATGCACGTTCAAAAGATGTAGGAAGCACTATGATAATTAGTGGAAAAATATTAACTGCATTAGACGGAGAGGGATTTGATAGTACAAGACAAATGGGAGTTTGGTCATTAGTACCAGCAGAAAAAGCAGATTGTTATAGAAAAATTACTGTTGAAGTACTCTCAGCAGATCAAATTATAAGAAAAATATTTTTCCCAAATGCCTTTGTAGTAGATTACAAAGAACATTACGGAGATACAGAAGGTGTAGGAACATTTGAACTTGTTATAAAGCAGAAAAAAGACAAGCTAGATAAGATAACATTAGCTGGTGGATTTAGCGCTTAAAATATAAAGAACTATTAGCTTATACATGCTGTAATGTCTAGTTTAACAGGGACATTGCACATGTATAAGTTAAATTTTAATAAAGACTTCTCTATGAAATTTTAATAAGGTGAGGAAATACATGAAGAATTTTTATGAAATATTACAGGTGTCACCTAAGGCAAGTAAGGATGAAATCAGAAAAGTATATAGAAGTTTGGTTAAGAAGTACCATCCAGATACAAACATTAATGATAAGACATTGGGTGCAAAGTTCCAAGAAATTAATGAAGCTTATAGTATTTTAAGTGATGAAAGGTTAAAAAAGCAGTATGATGAAAAATTGTATAACATTAAACAGAATACTGGTAAACAAAATAATAATACTAGCAGTAAAAGTCGCAAAAAAGATAATATAAATGTAGACAATAACATGGGAAATATGCATAATAAATTCGAAGATTTTTTTGGATTTAGTGCGAGTTCTGATAATGTAAGAAAAGACTCTCTTCATGAGAAAGAAAAAAATCCTATTGATACAAGTCAATTATTCGACAACTTTTTCAAAAATAAATAGAAGTAACGGAGTGAATTACTTTGAATAATTTAAACTTAAATAATAAAAAAGAGAATAAAATGTTGTTAGCAAGTATGGGGATAATAAATTTATCTATAGGTGTAATTCTTTCGCTAGTTTGTGTTTTACTTTTTATAACAATAAAGTCAATGCTGATAAAAAGTATTCTTGCTACTGTAGGAGTATTAATTGCACTTATAGGTTTTATAAGGTTATTCCAAAAACATTATAAAAAAGATTTAACAAATGTGTATTCAATTAATGAAATAGCTTTAGTAAATGAAGAAAATGAAATTATTAAAAAATGGGAAACTTCACAAAAAACAGGAATAATTATAGGTAGAAATACTAATCAAAAGAGAGTAGATATTGATTTGAGTCAATCGATATATTCAAATTTCATTGAAGAAGAACATGCAGTAATAAATTTCGCAGGAGGAGCATGGTATTTAGAAGATATATGTTCTGATAGTGGCGTAAGCATACAAAAGATAGAAGATGGCAAATTATATAGATTGGTAAATAATAGTCCCTGTAAGATAAGAAAAGGCGATATATTATTTATTGGGAAAACAAAGCTTTTACTCAGATGAAATGGGGGATATAAATGGGCCTTACAAGATGTAAAAATGGACATATGTTTAGTGAAAGACGATATGGGACAGTATGCCCATATTGTAATATAGAAACCGCATCAAAAGCAAATAATGAGTCTCAATTGGCAGAAAAATTTGATGTTGAAACTGATCTTTTATATCAGGAAATTGAACCACTTTGTGGGTGGCTTGTATGTATTGAAGGAGCTAGAGTTGGGAAAGATTACAAGATAAAAACTGGAAAGAACTTTATTGGAAGAGCTGATGATATGGACATACAGATATTGGGTGATAACAATGTATGTAGAAGGAATCATGCAATAGTTGTATATGATCCAAAGAAAAAAAACTATGTGTTATTACCAGGAGAATCTTCCGGTATAGCATATCTCAACGGAGAAGCTATTTATATACCAGTTCAATTATCAGGGTATGATGTTATCGAACTTGGTAAAAGTAAATTTATTTTTGTTCCCTTCTGTGGAGATAACTTTGAGTGGGAAGATAATGGTTAGAGGTAGCTTATCATGATAGAATTTGCTGAAAATAATTATAATATGGTTATTCTTATTTTGTTAATTATACTATTAGTTCTAGTGGGCCTAAAAAATATACTTATAAAAATAATAGATAAATCTTATATAAAAATAGAAAGCGCAGCTACAATTGGGAATGAAGAAATTTATGAGGATCATATGGAAACTATATGTTCACCACAGGGAACTCTAGCTGTTTTAGCAGATGGGCTAGGCAAAAATGAAGCAGGTAGGATATCAAGTATAACTACCATAAACACATTCAGAAGACTATTTTTGGAACAGTGGAATGGAGAAAAAACAGAATATTTTTTTAACAGAGCATTTAATGAAGCAAATAGTGAAATTTTAAGAAGAGTAGATAACAATCAAGGTGGAGCTAGTGTAGTAAGTGCAATAATAGTAAACAATTTACTTCATTATGGACTTGTAGGAAACGCAATGGTAGCAGTCTATAGAAAAGGTGAGTTATTTAAATTAAGTGAGGGACATACTGTTAATGTATTTGCAAAAAATGAATTTTATAAAGGTAAACTTACAAAAGAGAAAGCATTGTTAGGATTAAGAGAAAAAGGGCTATTAAATTATCTTGGACAAGATGATTTTAAGGATATTGAAATGTTGGAAAAACCAGTAGTACTTAAAAAAAAGGATATTATAATTCTTATGAATAAAGGAGTATATAATTCATTAACTTGGATTCAAATAGAAGAAATCTTAAAAAATAATAAAAAATTAAAAAACATGGCAAATGGGATAATACAGGTTGTTAAGAGTAAAGAAAAAATCAATAAGGAAAACGGCAGTATTATACTAATGAAATACATATAATTAATTAGTTTAGGGCGTGAAAATATGAGAAAATTAAATTCAGACTTTAAAACAAATTTTATATCAGAAGCAGGTACACTATTACAAAATAAAGATTATTTTGCTTTTGTAGAATTAGACAATTATGCATGTTACGTTATAGCAGACGGTATAGATGATGATTTAGAGTTAGAAAGTGCGAAAATAGCAGTTGAAAGTATTATAAGAAATTTTACTGAAAAACCTACAATTAAAAGAAGATATATAACCAGTTTTTTTAAGCAGGCAAATGATGAATTGGTTAGTCAAAGCAATAATGTGAGACTGAAAGCTTCTGTTACAGTTGTTATTACAGATTATACGAAGGTTGTTTATGCAGTTGCCGGTAATTCAAGATTTTATTTGTATAGAGATGGAGTTATAAGATATAAAAGCGAAGACCAATCTTTAACTCAAATGCTCACAGCGAAAGAAGATATACCTCTAGATAAAATAGCAAAGCATAATGAAAGAAATAATTTATATTGTTATTTAGGGCAGGAAAAATTATATTCACCATACATATCTAAAAAAATTAAATTAATTAATGGTGATATTATATCGCTATCAACAAGAGGTATTTGGGAAAACATTGACGAGCAAGAATTGGTGGATGCGGCTTCAGAGTCAAAAGATCCAAAAGAATTAGCTGATAATGTTGAAGATATGCTGTTGTCAAGGCAACTTGAACATATTGAAAACTATACAATATCATTAACATTTGTTGATAAAGTATTTATAAATCCTAAAGACAAGAAAAGGCTAAAAAAAATTCTTATAGTGGCGATCCCAATTATTATAATTTTAATAGTAATAGGTGTAATGTTAGGAATAAGTAGAAATAAAAAAATAGATAACATAAGCGAAATGAACGCGCACAAGAGTAGTGGGATACAATACACCACTTATGGGAATATAAAAAAAGCAAATGTAGAATACAAAGCTGCTTTTGATATAGCAAATAAATATAAACTTAAGCCGGAGAAAGATACTTTGGATAAATATTGTAAGCTTACAGAGACAATTATTGATGCTGATGATAAGTTAAAGTCAAGCAAATATGATGAGGCATTAGATAAATATATGATTGCTTTAGGACAATCGCATGATATAGATAACAGTGGAACAAAATACATTTTGGAGAAGATAGAAATAGCAAGAAATTCAATTAAAGTAACAGATTTTCTAACTTTAGGTGATAAAAATATGGATCTTGGAAATATTAAAGATGCAGAAAGTTATTATAAACAGGCGAAGGATTTAGCTATAGATTTCTACATGAAAGATGAGAAGAAAGAAGCAATGGATAAGTTAGATAAACTCTATGCTAAAAAAGCTGTAGTACAAGATAAAGCGGCAGTAGCACAGGCAGCAACGCAAAAGAAAGATGCGGATCAAAAGAAAGATGATGCAACTACTGAAACTAAGGCTATAGAAAATATTAAAAATGGTGATTTAAGCTACAGTACTGGCGATTATGTAAGTGCCAAAATGTACTATATTATGGCAAAAGAAATGTATGATCAAATTAAGTCAGTAAGTTATTCTAAAGAATTAGCACAGAAAATATATCTTATGGATCAAAAGATAACTGAGCTTGCAACGCAGAGAGCTAAAGCAGATAAATATGTAAAAGATGGTGATCAAAAGTATATAAGTGGGGATTTAAGTACTGCAAAGGTACTATACCTCTTAGCTAAGAACATATATGACAAAGAAGGGATAGAAGCTGAGGCTAAGAGTGTACAAGCAAAAATAACTATAATAGACACAGCCAAAACTTCAAAGTAAGGTGAAAAAATGAATGATAAGATATACCAAAAACTAAATAGTATTGATAACTTAAACGATAGGTTATTGTTAAAGAAGGTTTTAAATGGCGTGTTCATTTCACTAGAGGAATATTCAAAGTCAAGATATGATGACTTAGAAAAGAGAGTATTTAGTGAAATAGAGTGCTCTCAGGGAAGCTATGATGTCTATAGTAATATACAAAAAAGGCAAGAAATAGATCCGACAAATCAATTTCTATGCCCCATTTTACCTGAAGATATGGAAGAAAAAGTATATGATGCAAAGATCATTTTAAAGTATCTAACCAAAAACAAAGAAGTGTTGATGTTTAAGGTGTTTCTAGAATGTGATTACTTAATATATAGAGATATTATTAGGGAAGAAAAAATATTTAAAGGAACTATAGAAACAGAAGAAAGAAGTTATGAAGCAAATTTCACTTTGAAAAAAAACACAGAATATTTAGCGAAAGTGACTCAGTTGTATAAAAATTTTATTGATAATAATATACCTTGGTCAACATTGAATATCCCATATATTTCAAAAATGACGGATGTAGTTTTATTAAGTTGCGAAGAGGAAATTAAGGAACCTATAAATAAGATATATGTAGATTTTGGGGAATATACTAAATTTGTTATATACGATATGATTCCACTTTGGAATGTGAAAAAGCTTTTATTGAAAAGTACGGGGTTTCCAATGCCATGTGAAGACACTGTTAATTATGAACATGTTATCTCCTTAGAAAAATATGGAGCGCAGCATGGATACTTGGTTCAAAATAGTATGTGTCAAATGAGGTATGGACTTCGTAATAGAGACTCTCTAATAATATCTTCAGCAGATGCAGAATCTAAGATTTGGAATGTATGTCAGGTAATTTCCCCAGGTAGTGCAAGGATGGAAAAATATAATTATGATACAATGTCAAATGCTAGAAATTCAAGCTTTATAAATAAATTTTCTGCTAAAAATTGCAGTAATATAAAAACAAAAGCCGAGTTAATTAGAATTATTAATTCTTTTGAAGTATCCAACCATTTAGAATTTAATTATTTAAAATTAGTAAATAAATCAATAAAAATGGATGCTGAAACCTATGATATGAATTATTTTATAATTGATGAAATACGCGAAGATAGCATTAAAAAAGTATTAAAACTATATTTTAAGGCAAAAGACAAAAATTACTATTTAACGCGAGATATTCTAAGTTTCTTAGTATCGGAAGTTCAACTACTATATCCAGAATACAAATGTATGGGAATATTAATATGAATTATATTTGGGATATACTCTTAAAAGCTGATAAACAAAATATATTAAGGGGAAATATAAAGTTTGTACCGGCAAAAGTATATAGTCCCTATATGGAAATTGCCTTTGCAGACCTTAATGCGAATTCACTTCCTAGTGATAATACTATTGAAATAAATGCATATTATAGATTTCAACACATTTTTGATGAGTTGCTTAATGTTAATTTTGATGAAAGCAAAGAGTTAATAGAAACATTTTTTGATATAGTAATACACTTTTTGGCTGAAATAGATCTCACGCAAGGATTATGTAAAAACGAGTATTACAAAAAGTTTATCATGAAAGATATACGTAATGGTTCTTTTGGTTATGAATTATCTGAGAATATAAATGAATTTAATAAAAAAGAAATAGATTATTTATTGAGTGGGCTAATTACTTTATATGTTACTGGAGAATCATTACATTTATTTAATAAGATAATACGAAAAACATTTACAAATAATATAGTATACATAAGTAATGATCATAATAAAAAGCTACTAATTTATTTAGCAAAATCAAAAACACAAAAATTAAAAAGAAAAATAGATGTAATAATAAATCTATTTCTACCTATAAACATGGATGTTACTATATATTGGGATAAGCATTTTGGTATTATTGGCATTGATAAAACTATGAAATTAGATGGAATAGTAATAAATTAATCTAAAGTTAAGGATGATGATATGAGTACACTTTCATATAAGTTGCATAAAGACAATTCAAAGGGTCAATTTCAAAACAATAAATATAAAGAAAAAGAGCTTAGACTTATGACTACATTTCAATTAAGAGAGATATGTTATAAAGAAAAGCTGGTAAAAAGCATTATTAATCCTTTAGATAAGGACGAGCTAATAAGGCTTATTATGAGGTATAGAGGTATAGAAGAGAGCCTTTTTATTAGAAAATATGATAAAGATGGTACGCAAAGAGTACAAGACTTTTTAAAAAGAGCACAAAAGCTTATATTAGATGAAAAAAACGTACAATGTCCAGCTAAAATCACTATTTATGACTCTCTAAATACTGAGGTTTTTGATGATTACAGAGTGAATTGCAACAGCAAATTGGATGAGTCAAATATGATTTTAGTAGATAACAAGTTCGAGGTATGTACTATTTTTAATCTTGTAGCAGTTAGTGAAGAAAACGAAAAAAAGTACTATATTGTGAAAGATGGAGAGATTCCTGGTATGGAGTCAAAAAACAAGCATTACAGTCTTTTATATTTCGAAAAACCTGAGTCCGAACTACTCTATAATATTTATTATGGAATTGAAGAGCTTAACCCAAAACATGTTAAGTTTTATTCTATGTCTATATTACAATTTGAAATTCAGAAAATGAAGGACACAGATATACCACTTGCTATAGATTTTGGTACATCTAGCACAACAGCGGGTACCTATATAGATAATGAAGCAAGTTTCGTTAAAGTCATAGATGTTGCTAAGGAAAATTTGCAAGTTACCTTTTTAATTCCAAGTATAGTAGGAATTAAAGCTATAGAGGATCATAACATTGAATATATCTTTGGATATGATGCTGTAAAAACATCTAAGATAAGTTATATAGATGATGGACTTAGCATATTTTATGATATTAAAAGATGGGTAAACGACTTTGAAAAAATGGAGAAAGTCATAGATACCCATGGTAAATGGGCATTTGTTAAGAGAAAAGATATTATAAAAGCGTACTTAGAATATGTCATAAATTTAGCAAAACAACAATATAAATATAATTTTAAAAATATTCATATATCATCACCTGCAAAGCAAAAGTACAAGTTTTACATGTTATTTAAAGATATATTACAAGATTACGTAGTGGAAAATGAAGACACCTTAGAAGAAGGCGCAGCTGTACTATTTAATACAATATCAGAGCTAATTGAAAGCAAAAAGTACGTTGATGGTGAAAAATATAAGGCTCTTATTATAGATTGTGGAGGGGGAACTACAGATTTAACATCTTGTAACTTCACAATATATAACAATCGAGTATCCTATCAGATAGATATAGAAACTGCTTATGAAAATGGTGATACAGATTTTGGTGGAAATAATTTAACCTTTAGAATAATGCAATTTATAAAAATACTAATGGCAAAAGAACTTATGAAAGATAGTGGAGACATTAAAAATGTTATTTTAGAAGAATTTGATGTAGATGTTTTTAGATTTGTTGATGAGAATGGAGTATTAAAAATATATGAAAAACTCAGCCAAGAGTATGAAAAGGTAGAGTCAATAATACCCACAAGATTTAAAGAATATGAAGATAAAAGCCGTGAGGATTATTATAAGGTAAAAAGCAATTATTATTTTCTTTTTGATCTTGCTGAGCGAGTTAAAAAAGAATTTTTTAATAATCCAAGCCTACTAAAAGTACTTCTAACATCTCAGAAAAACCATAATATAGAAGGAACGGTTATAGAATTTGATAAATGGAAACTATCATATATGAACAGCGGTCTATTAGAGACTGTAAAGGAACCACCACAAATAGAACTAAACATATATGAGGTTACGGTACTCTTAAAAGCAGATATATATAATATTATAAAAAAGTTTTTGGGAAAATTATATGATGAGGATAGATTATTTGATTATTCGATAATAAAATTAACGGGACAATCCTGCAAGGTTGAAATCTTTAAAGAAGCATTAAAAGAATTTATTCCTGGGAAAATAATTCAATTTAAGAGAAATAAAAAAGATGGAAAAGAAAATTATGATTTAAAACTCTCATGTCTCAGAGGATCGCTTAAATATCTGCAGGCAAAAAAATATGGATATGCAAATATTATGCTTTCCAGTAAAATGCCTACACTGCCTTATGTCATAAGTGCATTCACTCACACTGGAGAAGAAAAAATATTAATTCACAGTGTAGATAGAAATAGGGCAAAGGGTACTATATCACGGTTTATGGAAAGAATAATCCTTAAACTATACCTTAAAGACACAAATGATTGTACAAGGTATGAATATAGTTATGAGGTGAACCCTGAAGACTTTGAGAGCATTGTTCCTGAGGAAGTAGTTAAAATGTACCCTGATGTAATTACGCAGCAAGATACAGACAACATCGTAAATGATGAAGTGAAATTCTTCGTATGGGCAAGAGAAGAAGAGTGGGGCTTTTCTGTACTGTCAGTGTTAAGAAAAGATGAAGGGCTACTTATGGGAAAAGAAGCGTTTTTCTCCTTTGAAAATGATGAATGGGAGACGAATTTCTTCGATGGTCTAAAATAGAGGTGAGGAGGGGATAACTTGTTTTTCAATACATATCCTTTATTTAACAAAGGTAGAATATTAAAAATAGAAATGTTAGAGCAGTTAAGAGATCTCCCAAGGGAGTTTATGGATATACGACTTGCACAGTATTCTAGTGGGATACTGTCTGGATGTAGCATAAAAGCAAACAAGGATTATATTATTGTGGACAAGGGGATAGTTAAGCATAATGATATGATCTACATGCTAAAGGAAGAGTGTATTATTCCATATAACAACTCAAATAAAACGGTAATATTAAAAATTAAGTTTTCAGATGAGACAAGGGATAAGGATTTTATTAAGTGGGAAGCTCAAATATATATAGATGACAATTTAGATAATCAGTGTGATGAAATTGAATTATGCAGATTCACAGCAAAAACAGGAGCGATTCTTAGAACTGATTATGTTAGTTTTAAAGATATGTCAACGCAGTATGACACTATAAACATTATAAATAGTCCATTTGCAGCATATGAGAAAAGCGGTCTATCTCCAATTATTCTAAGATATTTTGCAAAAAAAGCTTTTCAGTATAATCTAACCAATGCCTTAGATATATGTTTTTGTATGCAATGTTTACAATCACAACAGGTATTAGATAGGGAATTGTTATTAAATTATATAGCAAGCCGTCTAAAGCTAGAATTAAGGGATTATTCGAATGAACAGATTTATGAGAATTTATTGATAATATTAGATGAAATAGAGGGCGGAAGAAAAAACGCTAGTAATAAAGGTAGGATGGGTTATAAAAAAATAGTAGTTGATGTATAAATAAATATAGGGAGAGAGGAAATATGGATAAAAGAATTGACGAGAAAATTTTAGATTTTATAAATGAATCAGAAAAAAAACAAGCAAAAAAAGATATTTGTAGTGGACCTATAAAGATTGGAGATAGATATTATGAATTTGAAGAAAAAGAGTTCTTTGATGAAAAATTGAAAATATATATTCCAAAGGATTTTGAGGATATGCCACTTGATGCAAGAAAATTTAAATATCCATCGGAAAGCCGTCCAGAAATAATAAAGAGTAATGAAGAAGGAAGTATAGCTATAACACTCAACATTATTGATAGTCCGTTAGATGAAGAACGTGTTGAAGAACTTAAAGATGGAATGAAGATGATTATAAAGAAAAGCAATCCATCTAATGTATTTTATGAAGATGGGGTTTTAGAAGTTGAGTCTAAGAACATAGGATTTTTTGAATTTAAGAGCTCAGTAATAGATGATTTCTTATATAATTTAATGTTCTTTTTGGAATTTAAGGAAAAGACTTTAATGGGAACTTTCAGTTGTCCCTATAAAAAATATAATGATTGGAGAGATGTTGCTTTTCAAGTAATAAATAATTTAAAAGTAGTAAAAGAGGAGAAAGGAGATGAAAATTAATGAGTGAGGAATACATGTATACACAGGGAGATATCTTAATTGCACCCTATGAATTTCAAAAAATATTAAAACTAAAGGTAACTAGAAATTTAAATGAGCATGCAAAACTTTATATAAGTGGAATCATTGATGAAGAAAATATTGATAAATATGTTGAAACATCAGATGAAAAGTCTAGTATTACAATATCACTTAAGGATGATAAAGATTCTGTTACAGATGTGTTCCAGGGGGTAGTTACGAATATTCAAGTTAATGCAAATAAAGATGTAAGAACCTTAGAAATAGAGGCGTTAAGCAGAACTTTTTTGATGGATATCAAGAAAAAAAGTAGAACATTTCAAGATAAAAACTCTAGTTATGGAGAAATCTTTAATATTGTGAACGGTGAATATACTAACATCAACATATTAGACAGTATTACGAATGGGACTAAAATAGATAAGTTAATAGTTCAATATAAAGAAACAGATTGGGAATTTATAAAAAGGTTATCTTCACATTTTAATGTGCCAGTAGTATCAGAATGTCAATTAAAAGATATAAAGTATTCAATAGGAAATTCAGGATGTTACACAACATATGAAGTTGATAAATACAATTATTCGATAAAAAAAGCATTACAAGAATATAGGATTAAATCAGAAAATGGAATTAGTGGTTTAAACGAGATTAACTTAATAAGTTATGAGGTAATAACGTATAAAGTAATGTATTTATACAATTTAGTTGATTTTAAAGGTAAAAGTTTATATATATACAGTTCAGAAATGGAACTTCTATATGGTATGATTTCTAACAAATATATATTAAGGGATAATAAGGGTATCAAAGTACGTAGAGATTACAATGACAAGGTAGTAGGGGTTTCTCTTAAAGGAAATATTTTAGATACAAAAAATGACACGGTTAAAATTAATTTAGAAATAGATGGAAATCAAGATATAGGTAAAGCAAGATGGTTTCCATATTCAACAGTTTATTCATCGCCAGATGGTACAGGTTGGTACTGCATGCCAGAGGTTGGAGATGTAATAAGACTATATTTTCCAGACAATGAAGAGAAAAATGCATATGCAATAAGCTCAGCAAATCTTAAATCAAGTGATAGCGAGAAGCGTAGTGATCCAGCAGTGAAAAGTATAGGAACAAAGTACGGAAAACAAGTGGTAATGAAACCAGGTGCTGTAGAAATTATAGGAAATGGAAATTTACTGATGAGATTAACAGATGATGGTGGAATAGAAATTAATAGTGATAAAAAAATAGTTTTGGATGCTAAAGAAGATATAGAAATAACCGGTGGTGGCAAGATATCGATTCAAGGTGGTAATGGGGTAGATTTAACTCAAGGTGGAGCAAAAATTAACATACAAGATAATGTAACTATGAGTGGTGGAAAGGTTAAGATTGAATAGGTACATGTCAAATGAGGAGGTGTACAAGCAAGCGTGATAATACAAGAAAATAAAGAGGAACTCCTAGCAGAATTTTATGAAAAGTATGTAGCTAATAGATGGATTAATGATTTCCTTAAAATTGATGAAATATATAAAAGTGATAATTATGTTATAGATGGAAACTTAGTTTCAGCATTTAATGAAGTATGTAAACAGGCTGTAGATCTTCAAGAGAAACAATTAAAAGGGGAAATAAGGTATATATATTTTTCTCTTCTTAGAACTAGTCTTCTTGAAAATAAAGGAGAATATAGGATTGATTTATATGATGAAAATTGGTTTTTAGATAAGCAGGAATGCTTTATTAATATAGATTTAAATTTTATTTTCGCCTCAATTTTTAAGTATACGGAAGAACTCAAGGAAAAGAAAAAAGAGTGTGGAAGAAGTATAACTGATATGGATATAGAAAGTATGATTTTTGATGAAACTGATAAATATCATGTTTTAGCAGTGGAATTTTTAAAAGGACTTATAGAAAAATTTATGGAGACATCTTCTTATGAAAAGATGAAGAAAGCAGAAGATATCAGGATGTTTGTTGGAGAATATATGGATGAGGCAGAGATGATATATCCAGAAGAAAAATAAAAAAGGAGAATGTATGGATTATTTTTTATTAAAACAAGATGAAAGATATACAAATACGCCAAGACTTATAGATGTATTTAAGAAAATTAACATGAAAAATCTTAATCTTCTAAATGCTCATAAAATTGAAGACATGATAATATTTAATGTAAATGCCGATGATAATTGTGAATTCTTAGATGTATTAGATAGTCAATTATTTTTAATATCAGATGAGCTTAAAAAAATCATTGAAAAATATGATAGGGATATTTTGTTTATTAGTCTACCACTTATTGATGGATTACATGATAGACAAGAAAATTATTCTTTACCTATATTTGAAGAAATAGAAGCCTTAAGTGATAAAACAGAGCTAGGTTTAGATAAAAGAATAATTAAAAACATAATCCTAAGTAAAGAGAAGATTAAAGGTAAGAAAATATTTAGAATAAAAGAAAGTACAAAACCATTAATAGTTGTAAGACTTGATGTTGCAGAAAGTCTTTTAAGACGTGATTTTAAAGGAATAAAACTTGAGAGATTACAAGTGGAGGAAATTTCAAATTAAAGTAATAAATATTGAAATGGGAAGTGAAACAATATGAGCGATAATTATTATATAGTAAGAGGCGCAAAAATGAGATGTGACAAAGGTACGCATGCAAGAAAAATAAATCTACCTGAAAGTCATGGAGCATATGCAACAGAAAAACCTATGATGAATAAAAGTGATAATGTGGTAAATAAAAACATTAGTTATTTTGGAATTTGCAGAGAATGCAAGGAAGGCGAAGATATTTATTTAATTGGTGAAGATGGGAAGCAACTTCCACCAGGGAAAAAGTGTCTTGTGAAAGTATTAGGGGATTGGATGAAGGTAAAAGAGGATACATTGGTTGATGGGAAACCAGCACTTACAGCAGAATCTGTGCTTATATGTTCTTTACATCAAGGAAAAATAAAATTTGTGACAACCGGTCAAGAGAAAGAGTAACTAGAATAGAGAAAGGGGAAAGTAAATGGGGGCAGTTCATACACTAAGGGTTAAATCACCTTATCAATTGCTAAATATAGAGAATATAAAAATTGAAAACAAACCTAATGAACATGGATATTTATATTTAAAATGTTTGATAGATGACTCAACAAATTTTCAGTCTACTATAAATGCTTCCACTGATGATAAAATATGTGTTTATGAAGAATTAAAAGATGAAAATTCTAATAATGAAAGCAAGATAATATTTAATGGAATAGTGCAAAATATTAGGACAAGCAATATAAACGGAAATTATTACTTAGAAATACAAGCACTTACATCAAGTTTTGAATTGGATGTAAAAGAAAAAAGCAGATCATTTCAAGATGTAAATATGACGTATGATGAACTTATAGGAATAATTATAAAGGATTATCCAGGCTACAGCTATGTTCAATGTATAGGGGAAGGGAAGGAGATAGGAAAACCTTTATTCCAATATAAAGAAACAGACTGGAGTTTTTTAAAGAGAATATCAAGTGAGTTAAAATCAGAACTATCTTGTGATATAATAGAAACACTTAATATGTTTTATTTTGGGAGGCCAAGTAAAACAAGTTATAAATTAGAAGATACTAGTGATTATAAAGCTTGCAAGGATTTAAAACAATATCATGAATCAGGTGGAAGCGAAGCTGGGCATGATACTGACTATTTCTATTATGAAATAGAAACAAGAGAAAAGTATGAAGTAGGGGCTAATATTAGCTTTAAAAATAAGGACTTTTATGTAAATCAATATAAAGCTCGTGCTTTAAGTGATGAAGTTATTTACAAATACCGATTATGTAGGAAAAACGGGGTATGGCAAACTAAAGTTATAAATTCACTTATCGGTGGAGCATCTATTGAGGGGAAAGTTCTTGAAGTTAAGGGTGAAAAGATAAAACTTCATTTAAATATAGACAAGAGCCAAGATAAAGACAAAGCTTCCTGGTTTCCGTATGCACCACCAACTGGAAATGTAATGTATTCAATGCCTATAGTTGGAACAAGCGCAAGTTTGTATTTCCCAAGTGAAACTAGTGAAGAGCCAATTGTAACTGGATGCGTTAGAACAAATGGAAGCAGTTGTGCTAAAACAGCAGATACAACAAAAAGGTATTTTGGGACGGAACATGGTAGTGAAATAGAAATGGTGCCTGGTGCTTTGAATATAAAAGGTGGAAGCAAAGAGCCACTTAGTATAAGTTTTGATGATGCGGTTGGAGTAACAATTAAAAGCCATAAAAAACTAAGTTTAAATGCAGCTGGTGGAATAACAATGAAAACACCACAAAGCATTAAACTTAAGGCACAAAGTCAAATACTTGTAGCAAAATCAGGAACTAAAAGTGGATTTTCAATGGAAACCGATCTGCACTTCTTATCCAATAATGTAATAAAAAACGGAAGTGATAGGGAAGCTTTTGCTGCATTTGATGATGAACCCACGATAGGTAAAAAACCAGAACCTAAGCCGGTTAAAAAAGCAGTTGTAGCAAAGCCACCTGCAGAAAAAAAGAAAGGGTTTAACTGGGGTAAATTAGCTGGAAATGTTCTTGCAGGTTTGGCAGTGGTGGCAGTTGTAGCAATTGCCGCAGTTGCAATAGCGGTAACTTTGGGAGCAGCAACAGCGGTGGTAGCAGCAATTGCAATAGGTGCGGCAGTTGCAGGAACAGCAGCAGTTGCAAGTCAAGCAATATCAGATGTTCAAAGTGGAGAAGTAAGTGATATAACTGCTTATATGAAGGCTGGGGGTAGAGAAGCACTTGTAGGAGCACTCTCAGGAGCTATATTTGGTCCGTTTGGTATGGGAGAAGCATTAGGTGCTAAAATGATAATAGGTGGATTAACAAATGGCGTTGAAAGTTTAGTAAGACAAACATTAGAAGGCAAAGGTATAAACTTTAAAACTTTATTACTGGATGCAGGAATTGGAGCAGCAACAGCTGGAGTATTCCATGGTGCAGGAAAATTATTTCAGAAAGCATCACCATTTGTTAAAAATGCATTTAGTAAAATATCATCAAATATATCAGATAATATGAAAGCGGCAAAAATAGCATTTAATAATATGGATATGCCAAAAGATGTGAAATTAGCATGTGGTTTAGGTGGCGGAGATTCTAAGGTAGCGAAAGAATTTGTTAAACAATTCAAAAAGGCTAAGAATGGTATTAACGATGAGGTAAGTGAATCTAAAATATTCCAAGGCAAAGATGTTTATGGACCATATTATGAAGAAGCACAGCAACTATACAAATCAGATTCAACCTACTTTTCCAATCCGGATGAATCTACTATAGTAAGTGGAGATCTATTGAAAGAATCCAGATTACAATACAATAAAATGGTTGCTAAAGGGGAGTTAAGTAAGGGTCATCATAGTCAAGGGCTTGCATTTGGAGGTGAAAATGTTGAATCGAATATTGTTCATACAGGTGAATCAACTATAAAAAGAAGTGAAATGGGAGAAACAGACTTAGATTTTTACTCTAATTATGGCAAAAAAGATGCTAAGATCTTAAAGATTCATGAAGAAAATGGGATTTATACTTTTGGTCTTAATCCAAAGCATACAGAAGCAACTAACTTCCAAAATAAAGTAATTAGATGGCAAAAAGAAGAGGGTTTAAGAAAATAAAAACATAAAAACATAAGGAGAAATTATGGAGAATAAAAGTAAATTACATTTTGAAGAAAATTGGTATGGAAATGCACAAAAGGGTATTGATACAAAACAATTATGGAATAAGCTTGGTATGACGACTAATGAAGTAGATAAATTTTTAATAATTATAGAATTGTTGAAGTTAGGAGATTTTTCAGCAAAGAAAGATTTAATTATAATGATGAATGAAAGTAAAGATGTAGAGATAAGGAAGTTTACTAGTATGTTATTCTGTTCAATTGCAAATCATAGTGATGTTCACTCAATTGAAAAATTTTTAGCAACTGGGTGTGAGGATGAGATTTGTGCATTTACTACATATTCATATCAACTATTGTCATTTAAAATAGTTCCATATTTACTTGCGTTGTTAGAAGAATGGGATGACACATATGTTGAGCAGATTATTAGGGATGCATTAAGTTATATACTTGATTATGAAAGATTTTTACCAGAAGAGTGCACAGTAGATGAAATTGGAGAATTATATCTTAAAATAATACAAAATTCAGAAGAGGGAAGATATTATTATAAAGCAAATTTAGTATTTCCAGGAGATTTAACAAAAAAATTAATTGAAGCAAGTGCTATTTCGAGAAAAAACAATAAATCATTACTATTAAGTACAATTCCAAATTTACTTTCAATTTGGAGCGGTATTGAATGTCCGGTAGAATATAATACAGTGGTCGATGATGATGGGATGAGAAAAGTTTTTGATTATGTTAAGCAAATATCTAAAATGAATTGGGAAAAAGGATGCAAGTATTTCTATGGATATAAGATATAGATAATACACAATTACTCAACAACGTCCTATGTTAGAGAATTTTATAAGTCCTATAAAAAATTGCCTAACACATTATAATGTTCTATGTTTAAAAGTCTTAATATAAGCACTTATATCAAGTTTTGAATTGGACGTAAAAGAAAAAAGTAGATCATTTCAAGATGTAAATATGACCTGTGATGAGCTTATAGGAAAAATTTTAAAAGATTATTCAGGATATAGTTTTACTCAATGTATTGCAGAAGGACAGAAGATAGAAAATCAATGGGCTAGTGCAATTAAGGAAGGGAAAAGTGTAAAAGTAAATGGCGAGGTTAAATATGATGGAGATAGTTTACGACCATTAGAATTTAATGTACAATATGAAATTGATGGAAAACATTTTGTAAGTGATATCTTGAATTAGTAAGGAGATGATTATAATGAGTAAAGTATTTGAAGATTATTTCAGTGAATTACAAGCGGACATGGTATCAATATATTTGGAATATGTAGATAGATGTGCATAAAAAATATATATTTATTGTTCTTTTGAAGAGGGAGTTGTAACTAACGACTATTTTTATAATATTAATGGAAAGATATTAGAACGTCACAAATTAAAAGATGGTTTAGCGAACTCAGAGAAAAAATACAATATATCTGTTGAACGACAAAAGGGTGTAATGGAAATTATAAATACTGATATAAAGAGTATGCTGAAGTTATGTAAGGAATATCAAAGAGAAATGCCAACAGAAATAAAATTAGTTTATGATGTATTAAATAATAGTCTAAAAACAGAATATAAATATAATTTGGTATATTCTAATGACCCAGATAAGATTGCTAATGATATTGCTATGGAGTGGTTTGTAAATATTGGATTGGAAAATAGTAAGAAAGAAGTCATTGGTAAAGATTTTAACGAAATTTAGGAATAAACTAATTTAATAAAAAATTAAGTTTAGCAAATAATGAAAAATATATAATTTGTATAATAAATCTTACTGCATAATTCAAATTAAGTTCATTACTATCAAGAAAAAATCATTCAAAAAAGTTAAGTAGTAGAATAATTTGCTTCAGACTACGACATTGTGAGCAAATTAAGCAATACCAAATGTTTGATACAATTGAATTACGCTCAAATACGTCATAGGCACATCTTGAAAAATAATAATTAAGATTAACAATTGAAGTTGATTCCGTTGTTAGTCTTTTGTTTTGTCTAAAAATAACAATGAGATGATGATAAATGATAAAAATAGTAGAAGAATTCAAAACAAACATAATGGAGGATGGGAAAAGAACTAATACAATACAAAGCTATGTTGGAGATATTTGAGTATTTCTAAAATACCTTGAACAATGAAGGTAGAATTTGACGGAGCACTAAAAAGATTCTATATAATAAGCTATAATAACTATTAAATTGATAACATGATAGAGAAGCTTTTGCTGTATTTGATGATGAACCAACGGTAGGTAAAAAGCCAGAACCTAAGCAAGTTAAAAAGGCGGTTGTAGCAAAAACACCTGAGGAAAAGAAGAAAGGATTGTAAATGCTGAAAATCGAATGAAACGAAAATTTCCTAATGAATTAAAATTATTTTATCAGGAAATAGGTTATGGATTTTTGTGTAAAGATGATAAAATACATACAAACAGAATAATGCATCCGAGTGATATAGCAAATTTTTATTGTGAAGATGAAGTATATAGTTATGTTGATAGAGATTTATATGAAAGTAATGAGATGATATTCTTTGATTTGGGGGGGGGAATGGAAATTTTTTAACGCTAAATGTTGGGATTAAAAAGAAATAAAGTATGGTATAAATTTATAAGAAATAAAACGAAAGGCTAACATGAGGAGAAATTTTCGTGTTAGTCTTTTATATATTAATGTAGTAGATAAAAGCAAAAGTAAGATAATATTTAATGGAATAGTGCAAAATATTAGGACAAGCAATATAAACGGGAATTATTACTTAGAAATACAAGCACTTACATCAAGTTTTGAATTGGACGTACAAGAAAAAAGTAGATTATTTCAAGATGTTAATATGACGTATGATGAACTTATTGGGATAATTATAAAAGATTATCCAGGCTATAGCTATGTTCAATGTATAGGAGAAGGACAGAAAATAGGAAAACCTTTATTCCAATATAAAGAAACAGATTGGAGTTTTTTAAAGAGAATATCAAGTGAGTTAAAATCAGAACTATCTTGTGATATAATAGAAACACTTAATATGTTTTATTTTGGGAGGCCAAGTAAAACAAGTTACAAATTAGAAGATACTAGTGATTATAAAGCTTGCAAGGATTTAAAACAATATCATGAATCAGGTGGAAGCGAAGCAGGTCATGATACTGACTATTTTTATTATGAAATAGAAACAAGAGAAAAGTATGAAATAGGGGCTAATATTAGCTTTAAAAATAAGGACTTTTATGTAAATCAATATAAAGCTCGTGCCTTAAGTGATGAGGTTATTTATAAATACCGTTTATGTAGGAAAAACGGGGTATGGCAAACTAAAGTTATAAATTCACTTATTGGTGGAGCATCTATTGAGGGGAAAGTTCTTGAAGTCAAATCATCTCCTGCGGAGCTGCAATATTAACAACTTCAGAAGGAGATTTATACTCCCACTGAAGTTTTCTATTCGTTAGGGGGTGTAACTCCAACTTATGAAGTGGGAGACTTTCCTTCTGAAATGTTGTTAAATGTGAAAAGATAAAACTTCATTTAAATATAGACAAAAGCCAAAATAAAGACAAAGCTTCCTGGTTCCCGTATGCACCACCAACAGGAAATGTAATGTATTCAATGCCTATAGTTGGAACAAGCGCAAGTTTATATTTTCCAAGTGAAACTAGCGAAGAGCCAATTGTTACTGGATGCGTAAGAACAAATGGAAGCAGTTGTGCTAAAACAGCAGATACAACAAAAAGGTATTTTGGCACAGAACACGGCAGTGAAATAGAAATGGTGCCAGGTGCTTTGAACATAAAAGGTGGAAGCAAAGAGCCACTTAGTATAAGTTTTGATGATGCAGTTGGAGTAACAATTAAAAGCCATAAAAACTAAGTTTAAATGCAGCTGGTGGAATAATAATGAAAACACCACAAAACGTTAAACTTAAGGCGCAAAGCCAAATACTTGTAGCAAAAGCAGGAACTAAAAGTGGATTTTCAATGGAAACTGATTTGCACTTCTTATCCAATAATGTAATAAAAAATGGAAGTGATAGAGAAGCCTTTGCTGCATTTGATGATGAACCTACGGTAGGTAAAAAGCCGGAACCTAAGCCGGTTAAAAAGGCAGTTGTAGCAAAACCACCTGAGAAAGAAAAGAAGGGTTTTAGTTGGGGTAAGCTATTTAATGCAGCAGTTGCGGTAGTCGCTCTAGTAGTTGTATCGGTGGCTACATTCGGTGCAGGAGCTGTAATTGGAGCTGCGCTAATAGGAGCCGCTCTTGGAGCAGCATGTAATGTTGGCGGAACAATAGCCTCGGATATTAAAAATAATAAAATGAGTAGCCCTCTTGATTATTTAATAAGTGCGGCAAAAGGAGCGCTTGTAGGTGCACTATGTGGTGCAATATTTGGACCGGCTATGGCAGGAACATCTTTATTTGCAGCAGAAAC
This sequence comes from Clostridium estertheticum, assembly GCF_026650985.1. GTDB lineage: Bacteria > Bacillota > Clostridia > Clostridiales > Clostridiaceae > Clostridium_AD > Clostridium_AD estertheticum_C. Next base: position 1,602,475 of record NZ_CP086239.1, on the reverse strand, counting down.
TACAGGCCAGTTGGCTCTAAATTTTGCTAAAACATTGTTCATAGGTGGAGCAGAAAACTCTACATATTATTCACTTAATGAACTTGCTAATTTTCGTATGCCTAATTTAGGAGAACAGTTAAATCAATTTAAAAATGGAGTTTTATTTACTGGACTATTTATGGGAGGAGCTAAAGCTCTAGAGACTGCAGCACCGTGGATTAAAAAAGGTGCAAGTAAAGTCATGGATAACATTGAAAAAAATGTTAATAAGTTTGGAAAATATATAGATGATTTAGTACCAGCAAGAGCGGTTACACCAGATGGGCAAACTGTTTATATTAAAAATGACCCAATAAAATCAGGTGGGGGCGGAAAGAAAGTTGAACTAAATAAACAGCAGAATGATTATAATAAAGCTGTTGAAAAGGTGAAAAGTGGTAAATTATCAGGTAAAGAAGTAGAGTTAAAATGGTTAAGTGATAATTATAAAGCTGTTGAAATTGAGGGAACTGTAAAAGTTAATGGTGAAGTTAGAGATATTTCAAGACGTGTATATCAAACGGATATTAATTGGGATTATATGCCTAAAGATATTAATGCTAAGGGTCTAACTAATAAAGAATTAGCTTTAAAGGGGAAATCACCATATGCAGTTGATAAAAATGGTATCGAGGCAAAGATAGAATTACATCATTTAGTACAAATAGAAGCTGGAAGCATGGTAGAAATAGTAGCAACTACTCATGATGAATTTACTAAAATATTACATGGGTTAGTAGAAAGTGGAGGTAGCTTTAGAAATAATGTTACTTTAGATAAACAATATTCAAATTTTTTAAAGAAATATTGGAGATGGAGATCAAAAAATATGTAAGGAGTGAATAACGTGAAAGAAAAAATTCTTGAGATGATAGGACAATATGAAGAAGAAAATGACTTCTATGGAAAGTTAAAAGAATATGATATTGAGTATGTTGAAGATGTGTTAAAAGTAAAGTTTCCTGAAAGTTATAAATGGTTTATTCTTAACTATGGTTCAGGTGGAATATGTGGAGTTGAAGTGTTGGGAATAGAAAAGAGGAATGATTCATCTGTCGTAAAAATAACTGAAAGATATAGAAAACTGGGATTAGGTAGTGAGTGTATTGTAATTGAAGACTTAGGGGAATTTATAATTTGTATTAACACAAGTAAGAAAAATGAAATAATTAGGTGGGACAGAGTAAATAAAGTCAATGAATATAGATATAAGAATTTTTATGAGTATTTAATCGATACTTTTAAAGAAGCTATAGATAATTGGGATTAGAAGCTAGCTATAAGCTAACTCCTTGTTAGCAAGAAGACCAACGAGTCATCCCTTGTGACTCATTGGCTGCTCAGTAAAAGCGATTTTCATAAATGTTTTCCAGTGTTAGTAAAAAGTATATTTATTTTTTTAAAGTGCTCAAGTGATTGATTTTCAATAACTTGAGCACTTTTTTTAATTTCATTCACGGAATTTCTAATGGGTATTTATGAGCGAAGTTAGCTTACTTTTCTTCGACAAAAAGTACCAGATAGCAGGTAGACTAAATGGACAAAGAAACAAGAGAAAAGTATGAAATAGGGGCTAATATTAGCTTTAAAAACAAGGACTTTTATGTAAATCAATATAAAGCTCGTGCTTTAAGTGATGAAGTTATTTACAAATACCGTTTATGTAGGAAAAACGGAGTATGGCAAACTAAAGTTATAAATTCACTTATCGGTGGAGCATCTATTGAGGGGAAAGTTCTTGAAGTTAAGGGTGAAAAGATAAAACTTCATTTAAATATAGACAAAAGCCAAAATAAAGACAAAGATTCTTGGTTTCCTTATGCACCACCAACAGGAAATGTAATGTATTCAATGCCTATAGTTGGAACAAGCGCAAGTTTGTATTTCCCAAGTGAAACTAGCGAAGAGCCAATTGTCACTGGATGCGTTAGAACAAATGGAAGCAGTTGTGCTAAAACAGCAGATACAACAAAAAGGTATTTTGGCACAGAACACGGCAGTGAAATAGAAATGGTGCCAGGTGCTTTGAATATAAAAGGTGGAAGCAAGGAACCACTTAATATAAGTTTTGACGATGCGATTGGAGTAACAATTAAAAGTCATAAAAAACTAAGTTTAAATGCAGCTGGTGGAATAACAATGAAAACACCACAAAGCGTTAAACTTAAGGCGCAAAGTCAAATACTTGTAGCAAAGACAGGAACTAAAAGTGGATTTTCAATGGAAACTGATTTGCACTTCTTATCTAATAATGTAATAAAAAATGGGAGTGATAGGGAAGCTTTTGCTGCATTTGATGATGAACCTACGGTAGGTAAAAAGCCAGAACCTAAGCAGGTTAAAAAGGCAGTTGTAGCAAAACCACCTGAGAAAGAAAAGAAAGGGTTTAGTTGGGGGAAACTGTTTAAAGCAGCAGTTGCGGTAGTGGCAGTGGTAGCAGTGGTAGCGGTAGTCGCTCTAGTAGTAGTTGCATCGGTGGCTACATTCGGTGCAGGAGCTGTAATTGGAGCTGCGCTAATAGGAGCCGCCATCGGAGCAGCATGTAGTGTTGTAGGGACAATAGCCTCGGATATTAAAAACAATAAAATGAGTAGCCCACTTGATTATTTAATAAGTGTGGCAAAAGGGGCTCTTGTAGGTGCGCTATGTGGTGCAATATTTGGATCTGCTATGGCAGGAACATCTTTATTTGCAACAGAAACTACAGGCCAGTTAGCTCTAAATTTTGCTAAAACATTGTTCATAGGTGGAGCAGAAAACTCTACATATTATGCACTTAATGAACTTGATAATTTTCGTATGCCTAATTTTGGAGAAGAGTTAAATCAATTTAAAAATGGAGTTTTATTTACTGGACTATTTATGGGAGGAGCTAAAGCTCTAGAGACTGCAGCACCGTGGATTAAAAAAGGTGCAAGTAAAGTCATGGATAACATTGAAAAAAATGTTAATAAGTTTGGAAAATATATAAATGATTTAGTACCAGCAAAAGCGGTTACACCAGATGGGCAAATTGTTTATATTAAAAATGATCCAATAAAATCAGGTGGGTGCGGAAAGAAAGTTGAACTAAATAAACAGCAGAAGGATTATAATAAAGCTGTTGAAGAGACTAAGAATGGTAAAGGTGATGATTTTACAGGGATGCTAAGGAAAGAAAAAGTAGCATTACCTAATGTTAAAACAAAAAATATAAGCTATACGAAAAGAGACCCAGTGGAAACGGCAAAATTACGTGCAAAATTTAATAGTACTGAAAAAAAGAATTATCTTAAAGAATTTTCAAAAGAGCGTGAGAAGCTTAAAAAGGCAGGTTTATCAGATGATGATATAATGGATATGGAAGAAGGGTTAGTTCCTGAAGGCTGGAATGTTCATCACAAGATTTCGTTAGATGGAGGAGAAAATAATTCAATTGATAACTTAGTTTTAATAAAAAATGAACCTTATCACAAAACAATAACAAATTTTCAAAATTCATTTGCCAAAAAATTGAAACCAGGTGAGACAAAATCTGTTGATTGGCCAATACCGGAAGGAAGTATATATCCGCCAGGTGAATAAAATTATGAGAGGAAGATTTTAAATGTGGGAACAATTATTTTTTAAAATAAAAGATAAAAGAGAAAAACGCGGAAGAAAATTAAACAATCCAGCTTTAGAAGAACAAATAGAGATATTGAAAAAAACAGTTAAAGAAAAGTTTAATCAAGTATTACCTGAGCAATATGTCAATTTTTTAAAAACAACCAATGGACTTGAATTTAATGGATTTATATTTTATGGAGTTGATACTTCGTTGTTTGATGTTCAAAATAATCAGACTGTTTACGGATATGTTGATACAAATGAAATTTGGTACGAGAATGAACATCAAAAGCAATATATGTTTTTTGGAGAAGGTAGCATAAGTTGGCATTGCTTTGATTTATTAAATGAGGTTTATGTTGAACTTGATAACCCTTCAGGAACAGTAATGCAAACATATCCCGATTTTAATTCCATGTTGGAAAGAGCACTTGAGGATAGCCTACTTTAATTATTGATAATCAAATAGAAGAAATATCAGTAAATTATTTATTAAATAATTTAAAGAGGTTTCACAACGAAATCATGAGTTAAGGAACATTGTGTATTAGGAGAATTAAGAGTAAGTGACTTCATAAATAGGTCATATCTTGGACAGATGAAACTAAGTAAGAACAATGCTTTGGATGTAAGGTCTAAGTTTGAAGGCAATTCCGCTATAGGAAAAAACTATCAATAATAGTTACTACTCAGGCATTCCAAATCAGGAATGCCTGTGTTAATATAAAAACATGTTAGTGAACTCAGGTATAAAAACAAAAAACACAAATAGAGGAAGCTAACGGTATCCTCAGATATAACCCTTAATAAGGTGGATATACTTCTGGTAAAATAGGAACGCCCTTAACCACATTCTGTATTGTTTCAAACTCCGATAGCCATCTTTTTCTAGTTGTCGATAAGTAGTGTGCTATGTTAAGCATTTTTGAAATAATTCTATAATGAATTGCCTGAAGCATAAGGGGGTATGTTAACAAGCTTTGCAAGAATTCTAAAATAAAATACCATACAAATCAGGTGTTATAAGTTATAAAAAATTCAATTGGAAAAGAAGTAAAGTATAGTATAGTAAAAAACAAAATTAAAGGCTAACATGAGAAAAATTTCTTGTGTTAGTTTTTTTGTTTTATAAAATAATTATAATAAAAAAACCTCATTACTTTGGAATTTGCAGCGAATGCAAGGAAGGCGAAGATATTTATTTAATAGGGGAAGATGGAGTTCAATTACCTCCGGGTAAAAAGTGTCTCGTGGAAATATCAGGTGATTGGATGAATGTAAAAGAGGATACATTAGTTGATGGGAAACCAGCACTTACAGCAGAATCTGTGCTTTTACATCAAGGAAAAATAAAATTCGTGACAACCGGCCAAGAGCAAGAATAGTTAAAATAGAAAAAGCAGAGAAGATAGTAAAGAAGTAGTAATGAAAGGGGAAAGTAAATGGGGGCAGTTCATACACTAAGGGTTAAATCACCTTATCAATTGCTAAATATAGAGAATATAAAAATTGAAAACAAACCTAATGAACATGGATATTTATATTTAAAATGTTTGATAGATGACTCAATAAATTTTCAGTCTACTATAAATGCTTCCACTGATGATAAAATATGTGTTTATGAAGAATTAGAAGATGAAGATTCTAATAATGAAAGCAAGATAATATTTAATGGAATAGTGCAAAATATTAGTACAAGCAATATAAACGGAAATTACTACCTAGAAATACAAGCACTTACATCAAGTTTTGAATTGGACGTAAAAGAAAAAAGCAGATCATTTCAAGATGTTAATATGACGTATGATGTACTTATAGGAATAAAAAAGATTATCCAGGCTACAGCTATGTTCAATGCATAGGAGAAGGGAAGAAAATAGGAAAACCTTTATTCCAATACAAAGAAACAGATTTGAGTTTTTTAAAGAGAATATCAAGTGAGTTAAAATCAGAACTATCTTGTGATATAATAGAAACACTTAATATGTTTTATTTTGGGAGGCCAAGTAAAACAAGTTATAAATTAGAAGATACTAGTGATTATAAAGCTTGCAAGGATTTAAAACAATATCATGAATCAGGTGGAAGCGAAGCTGGGCATGATACTGACTATTTCTATTATGAAATAGAAACAAGAGAAAAGTATGAAGTAGGGGCTAACATTAACTTTAAAAATAAGGACTTTTATGTAAATCAATATAAGGTCCGTGCTTTAAGTGATGAAGTTATTTACAAATACCGTTTATGTAGAAAAAACGGAGTATGGCAAACAAAAGTTATAAATTCACTTATCGGTGGAGCATCTATTGAGGGGAAAGTTCTTGAAGTTAAAGATGAAAAGATAAAACTTCATTTAAATATAGACAAAAGCCAAAATAAAGACAAAGCCTCATGGTTCCCGTATGCACCACCAACTGGAAATGTAATGTACTCAATGCCTATAGTAGGAACAAGCGCAAGCTTGTATTTCCCTAGCGAAACTAGTGAAGATCCAATTGTAACTGGATGCGTAAGGACAAATGGAAGCGGTTGTGCTAAAACAGCAGATACAACAAAAAGGTATTTTGGGACAGAACACGGCAGTGAAATAGAAATGGTACCAGGTGCTTTGAACATAAAAGGTGGAAGCAAAGAGCCACTTAGTATAAGTTTTGATGATGCGGTTGGAGTAACAATTAAAAGCCATAAAAAACTAAGTTTAAATGCAGCTGGTGGAATAACAATGAAAACACCACAAAGCGTTAAACTTAAGGCTCAAAGTCAAATACTTGTAGCAAAAGCAGGAACTAAAAGTGGTTTTTCAATGGAAACTGATTTGCACTTCTTATCCAATAATGTAATAAAAAATGGAAGTGATAGGGAAGCTTTTGCTGCATTTGATGATGAACCTACGGTAGGTAAAAAGCCAGAACCTAAGCCAGTTAAAAAGGCAGTTGTAGCAATTGCCGCAGTTGCAATAGCGGTAACTTTGGGAGCAGCAACAGCAGTGGTAGCAGCAATTGCAATAGGTGCGGCAGTTGCAGGAACAGCAGCAGTTGCAAGTCAAGCAATATCAGATGTTCAAAGTGGAGAAGTAAGTGATATAACTGCTTATATGAAGGCTGGGGGTAGAGAAGCACTTGTAGGAGCACTCTCAGGAGCTATATTTGGTCCGTTTGGTATGGGAGAAGCATTAGGTGCTAAAATGATAATAGGTGGATTAACAAATGGCGTTGAAAGTTTAGTAAGACAAACATTAGAAGGCAAAGGTATAAACTTTAAAACTTTATTACTGGATGCAGGAATTGGAGCAGCAACAGCTGGAGTGTTCCATGGTGCAGGGAAATTATTTCAGAAAGCATCACCATTTGTTAAAAATGCATTTAATAAGATAGCATCTAATATATCAGAGAATACTAGGATAGCTAAAATAGCATTGAGTAACATGGAGAAGGGACAAAAATCAGTAGTACTTGGGAGCAATTTTGGTAATGTTGATGAGGCGTTAGGCAGGTTTACAAAGGAATTTAAGAAGGTTAAGAGTGGTATTACTCAGGAGGTGAGTGAAGCTGAAATAAAATTAGGAAAAGTTGAATTAGATGCATATAGAAAAGAACTTGGAGTAGCTGAAAGAAATACGGTTGCAGTAGGGAAAACAGACATTAAAGGATTAGAAGATATGACATTTAAAGGAGCTTCTCCAGAAGTGAGAAATGAGGCGGGATTAGCAACACTGGATGATATTGCGCCTAATAGGGAATTTAAAGCTCCATATGATCATATAAAAAACCCTAAATTGGGACAGTTTACAAGACATGCCGAAGAGGGTGTATTAAATGAACTTAACGATGCGATTAAATATACTGGCATTAAACCAGAAGATGTTACAGGCAACTTATATATTCATCAGTCAAACCCTGGAGGAGTTTGTAATAAATGTACCAAAGGATTGATAAATATCTTTCCAGAAGAAAAGTGTGGTATTTTTTATCAGGCAAGTGTAAAATATCCAAGTTTAAATATAATTGTAACTTCGGAAATTGATGATAGTATTAATGCGAATGGTCTAATATCGTTTGTATTAAGAAATGGAAAAATAATAAAGTAATAAATAAATGGCTTAGGAGAGAGAATATATGGAATTACAAATAATAAATAGCTTAGAAGATGAAGTTAAAGTTGGGTTTGCTATTACTATTGCAGAAAAAGTTTTTTCTAAAATCAAAGCGGTTGATGCGAGATATACAGATGGAAGAGAAGCACTAAATCAATGTTGGACATGGGCTGAAAGTAACGGCATTTCAGGAGATAATTTATATAAGTTGATTGATAATGCAGAGTGCACAGGAATATCTGAGTTTGCGGAAGACGAAGACGATTTAAATGTTGCCAGATTATGGTCTTTATTAGTTGACACAGTTTGTTATACATCATGGAGGGCATATAAAAAAGAAAAGAGGAAATACTTACCACAATCATTAGAAGGTATAAAAGAAGAGAGTCTTATAATTTTTATAGAAAGTGCAATTGAGACTACTTTCGTTACAAAAGAGGAAATTGTGACAATGGGACAACATCTTTTATCTAATTACCAAGTAAGAAATGATAAGAGAGTAATTATTAGAGATGATTTCATGAAAAAAGTTATGAATGAGTATTAGATTTATATTAGATTTTTAGAAGGAGAGATAAAGTAAAATTGATCCAGCATGCAATATTAAAATAGCACCAATAATTCGATGACATCAGTATAGTAGTTGGTAGTTAATAAATAATGTGACAAGAAAGGCAGCCTAAAATTATAAAATGTACCATATAGAGTGGACCAATAATAAAAGTCTACGTTTATAGGGTACATTTTATTTTGGAAGGCCAAGTAAAGCAAATTATAAATTAGAAGACACGAGTGATTATAAAGCTTGTAAGGATTTAAAACAATATCATGAATCAGGTGGAAGCGAAGCAGGGCATGATACTGACTATTTCTATTATGAAATAGAAACAAGAGAAAAGTATGAAGTAGGGGCTAACATTAGCTTTAAAAATAAGGACTTTTATGTAAATCAATATAAAGCTCGTGCTTTAAGTGATGAAGTTATTTACAAATACCGATTATGTAGGAAAAACGGGGTATGGCAAACTAAAGTTATAAATTCACTTATTGGTGGAGCATCTATTGAGGGGAAAGTTCTTGAAGTTAAAGGTGAAAAGATAAAACTTCATTTAAATATAGACAAGAGTCAAAATAAAGACAAAGCTTCCTGGTTTCCGTATGCACCACCAACAGGAAATGTAATGTACTCAATGCCTATAGTAGGAACAAGCGCAAGTTTGTATTTCCCTAGCGAAACTAGTGAAGATCCAATTGTAACTGGATGCGTAAGGACAAATGGAAGCGGTTGTGCTAAAACAGCAGATACAACAAAAAGGTATTTTGGGACAGAACACGGCAGTGAAATAGAAATGGTACCAGGTGCTTTGAACATAAAAGGTGGAAGCAAAGAGCCACTTAGTATAAGTTTTGATGATGCGGTTGGAGTAACAATTAAAAGCCATAAAAAACTAAGTTTAAATGCAGCTGGTGGAATAACAATGAAAACACCACAAAGCGTTAAACTTAAGGCTCAAAGCCAAATACTTGTAGCAAAAGCAGGAACTAAAAGTGGATTTTCAATGGAAACTGATCTGCACTTCTTATCCAATAATGTAATAAAAAATGGGAGTGATAGAGAAGCCTTTGCTGCATTTGACGATGAACCTACGGTAGGTAAAAAGCCAGAACCTAAGCCGGTTAAAAAGGCAGTTGTAGCAAAACCACCTGCAGAAAAAAAGAAAGGGTTTAACTGGGGGAAATTAGCTGGAAATGTTCTTGCTGGTTTGGCAGTGGTGGCAGTTGTAGCAATTGCCGCAGTTGCAATAGCGGTAACTTTGGGAGCAGCAACAGCGGTGGTAGCAGCAATTGCAATAGGTGCGGCAGTTGCAGGAACAGCAGCAGTTGCAAGTCAAGCAATATCAGATGTTCAAAGTGGAGAAGTAAGTGATATAACTGCTTATATGAAGGCTGGGGGTAGAGAAGCACTTGTAGGAGCACTCTCAGGAGCTATATTTGGTCCGTTTGGTATGGGAGAAGCATTAGGTGCTAAAATGATAATAGGTGGATTAACAAATGGCGTTGAAAGTTTAGTAAGACAAACATTAGAAGGCAAAGGTATAAACTTTAAAACTTTATTACTGGATGCAGGAATTGGAGCAGCAACAGCTGGAGTGTTCCATGGTGCAGGGAAATTATTTCAGAAAGCATCACCATTTGTTAAAAATGCATTTAGTAAAATATCATCTAAAATATCAGAGAATACTAGGATAGCTAAAATAGCATTGAGTAACATGGAAAAAGGACCAAAATCGGTAGTGCTTGGAAGCAATTTTGGTAATGTTGATGAGGCGTTAGGTAGGTTTACAAAGGAGTTTAAAAAAGTTAAGAGTGGTATTGCGGTGGTAGGTAATGCTGAAAATGAATTAGGCATATCTAACATAACAAATAACTCTCGAGGACAAGCTGTATTTGGAGAATTGGACAGTCTTGGAAGACCAACAGGAATGACAGCAACTGTAACTAAAGATATGATTGGTACAGGTACTAAAGCAAGTCAATCTATTAAACCACCGGGGTTTGCTGGTGGTGGTCCAGGAAGCCTTGGTCATGCAAGAGGACATTTACTAGGCAAACAACTGGGTGGACATGGGGATGATCCAAGAAATTTAGTAACACTATTTCAGAATCCAGTAAATTCTCCAGTAATGAGAGATTTTGAGAGTTCTGTTAGGGCAGCAGTTGAAAATGGTGAAGTCGTAAGATATCAATCAATACCAATACATGAAGGAAATAATTTAATTCCTTCAGGAGTAACAATGAGTGCAAGAGGAACAGGCGGATTCCAGCTAGATGTTACTATTCTAAATAGAAAATAAATGAGGAGTGATTAAGTTGTATTTAGATGATTTGAAGAAAGTATTATTTCCACCAAGTGAACCATATAAAATAGGTGAAGATGAAGGGTGGAGTAAATTAGAGAATAAACTAGGAATAGTATTACCAGAAGATTACAAGAATTTTATTAAGACTTATGGAACAGGTGGAATTGATAATTTTATTTGGATTCTGACTCCGTTTGTACAGGATGAAAATGTTAACTTTGTGACTCGTATGAGTGTGATGCTTAATGCATATTCGGAGTCGAAAAATAAATTTCCTCAATACTACAAACACAAAGTTTTTCCGGAACAAGGTGGGCTTCTTCCTTGGGCATATACGGATAATGGTGATGAAATATATTGGTTAACTGGTGAAAACTCTAATGAATGGTCAATTATTGTGTATGAAACAAGGTCGTCAGAATATCATCAGTATTCTATGAATATGGTAGAGTTTTTGTATAAGATTATAACAAATAGGTTAGTTTGTGAAGCCTTTCCAGAGGATTTCCCTTCAGAAGAACCTGAATTTATTTCTGTTGATGTAGACTAGAATAGTATTAAATGACTGCTAATTAGAATCACGATAGTGGTGAAGTTAGTGATATGTCTCCGTACACGTCAATTGGAGCTCGAGAATCATTTGTAGGAGCAGTAACTGGAGCTATATCTGGTCCATTTGGATCATTAAAAGACATCAAAGGAATTATAAAGCTTGGAGGAGTGACAGGCGGCGTTGAAAGTTTAATAAGACAAACATTAGACGGAAAAGGTATAAACCCCATAACTGTGATAAAGGATGCAGGAAAAGGAATATTAACACTAGGATTATTACATGGTGCAGGAAAATTAATAAAGGGAGCATCACCATTTATTAAAAATACAATTAATAAAATTATAAGTAAAAATGATTCAGCTATTTTAAATATAGCGAAGAAAATAGATAATGTGTTAGCCCCTGTAAGAGTTGCTCAATTATCAACCGGAGAAAAAGTGTTATTGAAAATGGAAGGTAAAAATACAGCACAGGATGCTATGTCTAAAATGATTGGAAAAGCAAATAATAATATCCTATTGAAAGATGCTAAAAATATGAAGAGTGGTATTGCTGAGGGAGTAAGTGAAACTAAAAGATTAATACCAGGAACTCCAGGAGTAGTTACTGGTGGTGATTCAACTAAACTAGGTAAAAATATAATGGAATCAATGGGATTAAAAAGGTCAACTAAATGGACAGGTCATCAAGCACAACACATAATTCCAGCTGAAGTGGCAGATAATCCAATACTTCGAAAAATAGGGATGAATTTAGATGAAACTACAAATGGAATATTGCTAAGGACGCCAGATGCCGACCTAAGTGCTATGTCAAGACATAGAGGATATCATTCAGTATATAATGATGTAGTAAAAAGGCAATTAAACAATATGGATGTCAATCAAAGTGTTGATATACTTCAAAAGCAAGTGTTTGACTTGCAGACTAATTTAAGAAAACTACAAGAAAGTGGATTACCATTATATCCAAGTCAAGGTGCGACTGTAGACCTATGGGAAAGAAGTCTAAATAGAATAGGAAAATAATAATTAAGGAGGAGTTCTAATGGATAATTCTAAAGTAGAATATGTGTATAAATTACTATACAGTGAAAATAAAGAAAATACAATTAACGAGATTCAAGGAATATCAAATAGCGAATTATTACATGTAATTGTAGGAAACTATAACTGGGATAATGGGCTTGAAATACCATATAGTATAGTATGTAATAAGAATTGTGATTTAGGTACTGCATTAATGATTTTTTATTATGCTGATGGTTATAGAGTGTTGGAAAATAGTGATGAGCTAAATAATCCTAACTTAAAACAGTGGACTAATTTTATTTCAGAAATAAAAGAAAGAATTATAAATAATAAATTTCAGTGTAATAGAATTAAATTCATACCACCATTAACCAAGGTTCAAATATTCAAGTTGAAAAAGAATGATCCTAATATAAATAAGGTTTTTTTAGAAGAATCAGATGGTGAAGTTATTGAAATACCAAGTATTTAAGATTGAATGCATAATAAAGAGTAAAGTAACTGCATAAAAGTGATGGTTTATAAACCATGTTAAAATGGTAGTAATAGTAGAAAAACTGTTGCTACCATTAACTTTTGTAACTACAGGGTTAGCCCCAAGGTCAATGTCATCAAGGTAGTCTCTAAATTGCAAATCATTTGCACAATGCCTTGATGAAACATTGAGATGGGGGTAGAGAATCACTTGTAGGAGTAGCATTTGGAGCTTTTGGAATGGGTGAAGCATTAGGTGCTAAGATGGTTATAGGTGGAGTAACAAATGGTTTTGAAAGTGTAATAAGACAAACATTAGAAGGCAAAGGTATAAACTTCAAAACTCTATTATTAGATGCAGGAATTGGAGCAGCAACAGCTGGAGTGTTCCATGGCGCAGGGAAATTATTTCAGAAAGCATCACCATTTGTTAAAAAAGCATTTAGTAAAATATCATCTAAAATATCAGAGAATACTAGGATAGCTAAAATAGCATTGAGTAACATTGAGAAGGGACCAAAATCAGGAGTACTTGGAAGCAATTTTGGTAATGTTGATGAGGCGTTAGGCAGGTTTACAAAGGAATTTAAGAAGGTTAAGAGTGGTATTCCGAAAACCTCTGAAGTTGAGGTAAACTTTAATAGAAATCTTAAGCATGATGCAGTGGAATTTGAGAGACAATTAAAGGATCAAGAAAAAGGATTAAATTCTTCAACTATTGAGGAATACCTTACTAATAGAGATAGGTACTTAAAAGAAGGAAGGGCATTGGAAGGAAATGCAGCTCAACGAGTGGGAAGAGAAAATGCGCATTTAGAAAAAGTAAATGAGCTAAGGAAAAGTGGAGTTCCGATTGAAGAAGCTGAAAAACAAGCAAGTGATTGGATGAAAACTCAAGCAGCATTACACAATCCGGATCAAATAGCAGGTGGAAATCCACTAAATATTGGTGGGGTTGGAGACAAAAGAATAAATTCTTCCCTTGGTTCCCAGTGGAAATCTAGAATAGCTGAAATGGATGAGCAAATTAGAGGGATGGCAGAAAATATGACAGAGACACAAAGAAAGTCGCAGCACTTAAATATTAAATTAACCCAATAAATATAGAGGTGATAGATATGTCGAATAACATTTTTAATGGATTTATACTAGAAGAAGTAGTTGCAGAAGAGATTATTAATAAATACGTTGGAAAAATACCAGAACAATTAATTGAAGTATGGAAGAAGTATGGGTTTGGTAGTATTATTAATGGATATTTAAAAATTATTAACCCTGATAGATTTCAAAATGTAATTGATGAATCTTACTTTAGGAGTCAAGTTGCAATACCAATATTTGCTACGGGCATGGGGGATATAATAGCGTGGGAAGAAAATAAATATCTGAGAATGGTTAACTATAGAAGAGGTGGATTCAAAGGAATCTCAGCGGGATTTGATTTCTTTTTCTCAGATTTAGAAAGCACTTCTTTTTGTGAAAAATATTTAGATTGCCAACCATATTTTCAGGCAGTTGAAAAATATGGTCAACCAACATTTGACGAATGTTTTGGATATACACCTATTCTTGGATTAGGTGGATCAGAAAAAGTTGAAAAGCTAGAAAAAGTAAAATTAATTGAGCATATATATATAATTACTCATTTTATGGGTTCAATTGAGTGAAGAAACAGATTGAAGTTACCTGTTAAATATGACAAGGGTAGAAGAAGTAAAATTAAAAAAATCAAAGGCTAACATGAAGATAAATTTTGTGTTAGTCTTTTAGATATTAACGTGTTAGATAAAAACAAAAGTAGGATGTATGATAATATTTAATAGAAATACTTAATATGTTTTATTTTGGGAGGCCAAGTAAAACAAGTTATAAATTAGAAGATACTAGTGATTATAAAGCTTGCAAGGATTTAAAACAATATCATGAATCCGGTGGAAGTGAAGCAGGGCATGATACTGACTATTTCTATTATGAAATAGAAACAAGAGAAAAGTATGAAGTAGGAGCTAATATTAGCTTCAAAAATAAAGACTTTTATGTAAATCAATATAAAGCTCGTGCTTTAAGTGATGAAGTTATTTACAAATACCGTTTATATAGAAAAAACGGAGTATGGCAAACAAAAGTTACAAATTCACTTATTGGTGGAACATCTATTGATGGGAAAGTTCTTGAAGTTAAGGGTGAAAAGATAAAACTTAATTTAAATATAGATAAGAGCCAAAATAAAGATAAAGCTTCCTGGTTCCCGTATGCACCACCAACTGGAAACGTAATGTACTCAATGCCTATAGTAGGAACAAGCGCAAGTTTATATTTCCCTAGCGAGACTGGCGAAGAGCCAATTGTAACTGGATGCGTAAGAAAAAATGGAAGTGGTTGTGCTAAAACAGCAGATACAACTAAAAGGTATTTTGGCACAGAACACGGCAGTGAAATAGAAATGGTGCCAGGAGCTTTGAACATAAAAGGCGGAAGCAAAGAGCCACTTAGTATAAGTTTTGACGATGCGGTTGGAGTAACAATTAAAAGTCATAAAAAACTAAGTTTAAATGCAGCTGGTGGAATAACAATGAACACACCACAAAGCGTTAAACTTAAGGCGCAAAGCCAAATACTTGTAGCAAAAGCAGGAACTAAAAGTGGATTTTCAATGGAAACTGATCTACACTTCTTATCCAATAATGTAATAAAAAATGGGAGTGATAGAGAAGCCTTTGCTGCATTTGACGATGAACCTACGGTAGGTAAAAAGCCAGAACCTAAGCCGATTAAAAAGGCAGTTGTAGCAAAACCACCTGCAGAAAAAAAGAAAGGGTTTAACTGGGGTAAATTAGCTGGAAATGTTCTTGCAGCAGTAGCGGTGGTTGCAGTAGTTGCAGCGGTCGTAGCAGTCGTAGTGTTTACTGGAGGAACAGCAATACCAGCCGTAGCGGGAGCATTAGCAGCAGTGGGCACAACCGCAACAGCAGCAGCCGGAGCAGCTTTTGCTGGCGGAATGATAATGGGTTCCATTGGGGTCGCAGGTAAAGCAATATCGGATTATGTTAGTGGTGAAGTTAGTGATTTGTCTTCGTACATGTCGATTGGAGCTCGAGAATCATTTGTAGGAGCAGTTACAGGAGCTATATCTGGTCCATTTGGGGAAATAAAAAACATTAAACAAATTATAAAGATTGGCGGAGTGACAGGCGGCGTTGAAAGTATAATAAGACAAACATTAGACGGAAAAGGTATAAACCCCATAACTGTATTAAAGGATGCAGGAAAAGGAATATTAACATTAGGATTATTCCATGGTGCAGGGAAATTATTTCAGAAAGCATCACCGTTTATTAAAGAGTCATTTAGTAAGATATCATCTAAAATATCAGAGAATACTAGGATAGCTAAAATAGCATTAAACAACATGGATATGCCAAAAGGCGTAAAATTAGCATGTGGTTTAGGTGGCGGAGATTCTAAGGTAGCGAAAGAATTCGTTAAACAATTTAAAAAGGCTAATACTGAGGTAAGTAGAATTGATTATTTAAGGAATAAATATGGCCAATTAACTCCAAAGCAAATTAATAATCGTATTAATTTAAGAGGTGTAACACATGATAAATTAGATGAATTAATTACGAGTGGAATAAGTAACAAAAAACTTGGTCCAGCAGTTGCAGGTGTTTTAGATACAAAAACGGGGAAATTTTATTGCGGAATAAACGATGCTAAGGGGAAATTGCCAGAAAAAATGGATAATTTGATTAAAGACAGAATTGAAAACATGCCTAAGGATATACGTGATAGTTACGTAAGGACAAAAGCTGCTGGTTCCCATGCAGAAGTAAATGCTTTGAATGAAGCTTTATTATCAAGACCAAATGCAAGTATAGATGACTTTATGATACATGTAATAAGTACTAAAGGCCTTGGACCAAATATTCCAGTAGCAGGTATCCCGATGCCAAGGTGCCCACATTGTGAATTTATAACAGCTGGAGCAAAATATTTTCCGGAGGTATTAAAATATGAAAAATGATATATTGGATAAAGAATATGTACTGAACAATGGAATTAATCTTAAAGCGTTATGGGGTGAATATTGTAGTGATAGAATTTTAGATAAGCCAGAAGAAGAAGGAGGAAAACCATTTACTGGATTAGCATATGAGCTATATAATAATGGGCAATTAATTTATTATTGTTTTTATAAAGATGGGTTTGAATGTGGAGAGTATGTTGAATTCCATGAAAATGGGAATATCGAAAGTAAACAATATATGAAATACGGTCAAATTAGAGGAAAAGAAGAGCTTTGGTTTGAAGATGGCAAATTAAAATCAATTTCTGAATATGAGTTTGGTATTTGTTTAACTCTAAAGGAGTGGGATTATGATGGTAAATTAGTTAAAGAGAAACTATCTCCAATAGAGGAAGATATTAAAAATTTAAAAAGAGAAAGAGAGTCGAATAAAAGGTTAGGGAGAGATTAAAATGGATCTTAAAAATATTCATAAATTTGAAGTGAATTCAGAAGAATCATTTGTCTCTATTCAAAAGAGCCTAGTAAAAAAGATTAGATTAATTAATAGGTTTAAAGAAGAGATTAAACTTTGTGCAGGAATAGATTTGGCTTATTGGGAAAAAGGAGAAGAACATTATGCTGTATGTTGCATTGTAGTTATTAATTACAAAACGAAAAAAGAGGTTGAAAAGGTATATAGTTATGGTAAAATAAATGTACCTTATGTAGCTGGATTTTTGGCTTTTAGAGAATTGCCACTAATAGTTGAAGCTGCAAAGAAATTGACCCTAGAACCAGATATATTTATATTTGATGGGAATGGATATTTACATTTTAATCACATGGGAATAGCGACACATGCATCTTTTTTCTTAAATAAGCCTACTATAGGCGTAGCTAAAAGTTACTTGAAAATTGGCGGAGTAGATTTTAATATGCCCCAAAATGATGAAGGATCATATAACGATATTGTGATAAATGGAGAAGTGTATGGTAGAGTACTTAGAACGAGGAAGGATGTAAAACCTATATTTATATCATGTGGGAATTACATCGACTTAGAGACTTGTACTAAAATAGTGTCTGAATTAGTAAATAAAGAGAGTAGACTTCCAATTCCAGTTAGATTAGCTGACTTAGAAACACATATAATGAGAAATGAATTAAAGAAACTAATCTAACTGTATAAAAATAATTAAATAGTAAATATATATAACAATGATAAGAGTTAATGTTTCTAATAAAGGAAGCATTTGCTCTATTTTTATGCAACGAAAATGAGAGGAGTAATAAGAATAAATCAAATAATTGGGAATTTCAGTGCAAATATAGTTGAAAATGCTATAGGCTGTAGAAAATTTAGTGAAATCAATGATTTGGGCGAATAAGTCTAATTTTGAAGTGAATTTGGATAAAGTACGTCATTGCAATTAAAGGTAGTTGTAGCAACTATGACCTATAATCCAATGCTTTCTAAAATATGGGAAATAGACTGACAGTAGAATGCAATTTTCTTTATCAGTTTATGTTTTATGCCTAAAATAATAATAACATGAATAGTTATGATAAAGATAATAGAGGAATTTAGGATAAGTTGTTGATTGTTACAGAGAGGAATTATCTAATTTTTTTGTCCTTGATAATAGGAAGAGTAGCAGTTTAATATGAAAAGTGACAAAAATCTCCTGATTTAGCGAAGTTTCTATGGTAGAATATTTTTAGTAAGTAAAACTTATCCATATAAGTGAGCGTATTTTACAATTTGATTGCACTAATGGTTTAAAAATGTAAAAGAAAAAACATAAAATAAAAATTTAAAGAAATTCATTTTTAATCTCATGATTTAGAGGTATAAAATTTTCTAGTCGCCTTCATTAGTTTCCACTTTGGATATCAACAATTCTATTTATAAGTATATGGGATACTTACTTTTTAGGTGTAAGGCACAACCATGTTATATAAATTGATAATAGAGTAATATCTGTTTAGCAAGTCATGGATATATATGCATATTAGGTAAGCCTATGATGAATAAAAGAGATAGAAAAAAATTAGTTGCCTCGAAATTTGTAGTGAATGCATAGAAGGTGAAAAGGGAGTTCAATTTTAATCGGAGAAAAAGTGACATGTAAAAAAATCACCTTATCAATTGCTAAATATAGAGAATATAAAAATTGAAAACAAACCTAATGAACATGGATATTTATATTTAAAATGTTTGATAGATGACTCAATAAATTTTCAATCTACTATAAATGCTTCCACTGATGATAAAATATGTGTTTATGAAGAATTAGAAGATGAAAATTCTAATAATGAAAGTGTCGTAAATATTAATAGAGTAAATAAAAGCAAAAGTAAGATAATATTTAATGGAATAGTGCAAAATATTAGGACAAGCAATATAAACGGAAATTATTACTTAGAAATACAAGCACTTACATCAAGTTTTGAATTGGATGTAAAAGAAAAAAGCAGATCATTTCAAGATGTGAATATGACGTATGATGAACTTATAGGAATAATTTTAAAAGATTATCCAGGCTATAGCTATGAACAATGTATAGGCGAAGGGCAGAAGATAGGAAAACCTTTATTTCAATACAAAGAAACAGATTGGAGTTTTTTAAAGAGAATATCAAGTGAGTTAAAATCAGAACTATCTTGTGATATAATAGAAACACTTAATATGTTTTATTTTGGGAGGCCAAGTAAAACAAGTTATAAACTAGAAGATACTAGTGATTATAAAGCTTGCAAGGATTTAAAACAATATCATGAATCAGGTGGAAGCGAAGCTGGGCATGATACTGACTATTTTTATTATGAAATAGAAACAAGAGAAAAGTATGAAGTAGGGGCTAACATTAGCTTCAAAAACAAGGACTTTTATGTAAATCAATATAAAGCTCGTGCTTTAAGTGATGAGGTCATTTACAAATACCGTTTATGTAGAAAAAACGGAGTATGGCAAACAAAAGTTACAAATTCACTTATCGGTGGAGCATCTATTGAAGGGAAAGTTCTTGAAGTTAAGGGTGAAAAGATAAAACTTCATTTAAATATAGATAAGAGTCAAAATAAAGATAAAGCTTCCTGGTTCCCGTATGCACCACCAACTGGAAACGTAATGTATTCAATGCCTATAGTTGGAACAAGCGCAAGTTTATATTTCCCTAGCGAGACTGGCGAAGAGCCAATTGTAACTGGATGCGTAAGAAAAAATGGAAGTGGTTGTGCTAAAACAGCAGATACAACTAAAAGGTATTTTGGCACAGAACACGGCAGTGAAATAGAAATGGTGCCAGGAGCTTTGAACATAAAAGGCGGAAGCAAAGAGCCACTTAGTATAAGTTTTGACGATGCGGTTGGAGTAACAATTACAAGCCATAAAAAACTAAGCTTAAATGCAGTTGGTGGAATAATAATGAAAACACCACAAAGCGTTAAACTTAAGGCTCAAAGCCAAATACTTGTAGCAAAGACAGGAACTAAAAGTGGTTTTTCAATGGAAACTGATCTGCACTTCTTATCCAATAATGTAATAAAAAATGGAAGTGATAGAGAAGCATATCCTCCATTTGATGATGAACCTACTGTAGGTAAAAAGCCAGAACCTAAGCAAGTTAAAAAGGCTGCTGTAGCAAAGCCACCTGCAGAAAAAAAGAAAGGGTTTAACTGGGGAAAATTAGCTGGAAATGTTCTTGCAGGTCTGGCAGTGGTGGCTGTTGTAGCAATTGCCGCAGTTGCAAGTCAAGCAATATCAGATGTTCAAAGTGGAGAAGTAAGTGATATAACTGCCTATATGAAGGCTGGGGGTAGAGAAGCACTTGTAGGAGCACTCTCAGGAGCTATATTTGGTCCGTTTGGTATGGGAGAAGCATTAGGTGCTAAAATGATAATAGGTGGATTAACAAATGGCGTTGAAAGTTTAGTAAGACAAACATTAGAAGGCAAAGGTATAAACTTTAAAACTTTATTACTGGATGCAGGAATTGGAGCAGCAACAGCAGGAGTGTTCCATGGTGCAGGGAAATTATTTCAGAAAGCATCACCATTTGTTAAAAAGGCATTTAATAAGATAGCATCTAATATATCAGAGAATACTAGGATAGCTAAAATAGCATTAAAAAATATGGAGAAAGGACCAAAATCAGTAGTACTTGGGAGCAATTTTGGTAATGTTGATGAGGCGTTAGGTAGGTTTACAAAGGAATTTAAGAAGGTTAAGACAGCTGATATAGTAAGCAATTCTAAAATATTGAAAGGGAAAGATGTTTATGGACCACATTATGAAGAAGCACAGCAATTATTTAGAGAAGAGCCAGCATTCTTCTCTAATCCTGATGAATCAATTATAGTGCAGGGAAAAGACTTAATAAAGGGTAGAGATGACTATAAAAGTTTAGTTTCCCAAGGTGTCTTAAACAAAGGGCATCACAAACAAGGTCTTGCATTTGGTGGGAAAAATACAAATAATAACATTACTTATACGGGTGAATCGACGATAAAAAGTACTAAATTAAAAGGGGTGGATTTAGACTTTTACGCTGAAAGTGGATATGGAAAAGTAGGTGCTAAAACATTAAAAATTCACAAGAATGAAAATGGAATATATATTTTCGGAAATAATCCAAGACATACAGCTGCAACAAATTTTCAAAATAAAATTATAAAGTGGCAACGTGCTAATGGATTGAGAAAATAGGATATAGGAGGACAAGTATATGGATGATAAAGATAATATAATGTGTCGAGGAATATGGTATGGGGATACACCAAATGATATTAGTAAAGAAGAACTATGGTATAAAATTAATATTGAAAAGGATGAGAGAAAGAAGCTTTTAATAATAATAGATTTATTAAAGCTTGGAGATTTTTCGGCAAAACAGTTATTAATTGAAATAATGAATACAAGTAATGATGACGGTGTAATAAATCTTTGCATAAGAGTATTTTGTTCAATTGCAGAGCATAATGATATTTTAAAAAATGATAATTTGAAAATGCTATCTGAATCTGATGATGATGCAGTTAATGTATTTGCAACATATTCGAAGCAAGCATTATCATATGAAGTTGTTCCTTACTTACTTGTACTATTAGAAGAATGGGAAGATACTAATGTTGAGACTACTATAAGAGATGCACTATATTATATTTTAGATTATCAAGAATCAACTTCAGAAAGTGCATCAGTTGATGAAATTGGAGAATTTTACATCAATAAAAGAGATGAACTAGATATAGAAAAGTATTACTATAAAGGAGAGTTAGCATTTCCAGGAGTATTAACAAAAATATTATTAGATGCAAGTATTATTTCAAGAAAATACGGAAAAGAATTAAAAGAAATTACAATTCCAACAATGCTTTCAATTTGGAGTGGTATTGAATGCCCTGTACAATATTATACAATAGTAGACGATGAAATCATGAGAAAAGTTTTTGATTATGTTAAACAACTTTCAAAAATGAATTGGGAAAAAGGCTGCAAGTACTTTTATGGACACAAGATATAAATAATATACGATTAATAGGTGATGCAGTATGGCAGAGAAATTTAAAAACATAATATATCTTAAATATATTCCATTATTTTGTGATATATATTTCAAAAAAATCGAAGAATAGAATACATTTCAAATGTGGTTTCTTAGATTATAAAAGATTATATTGAGAAAGTAGCAGAGTACGTTACAAAAAAACTAAAACAAAAGACTAGCATGAGGAGAAATTCCTGTGTTAGTTTTTTAAATATCAAGGATGTCGCTAAGATGGTTATAGTTGGAGTAACAAATGGCGTTGAAAGTTTAGTAAGAAAACATTAGAAGGTAGAGGGATAAATTTCAAAACTCTATTATTGGATGTAGGAATTGGAACAGCAACAGTGGGAAGTTTCCAGAATGCAGAAAAAATGTTTGAGAAAGCATTACCGTTTGTTAAAAATGAATTAGTAAGATAGCATCTAATATATTAGAGAATACTAGGATAGCTAAAATAGCATTAAAAAATATGGATATGCCAAAAGATGTGAAATTAGCATGTGGTTTAGGTGGCGCTGGTGGGTCAGGAAAAGCTGATATTGTAGAAGTTAAAATTTCTAGAAGTAAATATCATGAATCAGCAAAGCACATTGAAGATGCGATAGCTAATGGATATCCAGATGTATTAACAATTAATGGAGGTGGCGCAAAACCTAATCTTAGAGCGTCATTAAAAGGAATAGATAAAGTTTTGGGAAAGGATTTAGATGAATATCCACCAGCAATGTTTGAAGAAGGAGGTAAGGGGGCAAGTGTTAGACCTATTAACCCATCTGATAATAGAGGGTCTGGTTCAAGTATAGGTCATAAACTAAGACCATATCCTAATGGAACTAATATAAAGTATAAAATAACTGATGATTAGAAAGACAAAGGTATGGAGGTACAGAATGAGTAATATAGATAATAGTTTATGGAAAGAGTTAAATAAGATGTTTAGTGATTCAAATAAGAATATAAAATTAAATATGTATAAAACAAGTATTGGACAGTATACACTTGATATGCTAAAAATAACTTCAAAATCAGCACTAGGTTCAATTATATTTAATACGTCAGGATTAACTGTTGACAATTGGATTAGAATCCTTGGTTCTGAAAATAAAGAAAATAGAGGAATACTTTCATACAATAAAATAAATGAACAAGGAGTATCTAATAGTATTAATAAAATGTTAATTGTTGGAGATGACGTTATTGGCGGAAATTTTGCATTAAATTCTGGAAAATTTGCAGATAAAATAGGAGATGTGTGGTACTTTGCTCCTGATACATTGGAATGGGAATCACTGGAGATGAAATACTCTGAATTTATTACTTGGATTACACTGGGAAATACAGACAAATTCTATAGCACTTTAAAATGGAGCAAATGGCAGGACGATGTAAGTAATGTAAAATTTGATGAAGCAATATTAGTATATCCTTTTTTATGGTCAAATGAGATATAAATAGAGAAGGCAGAAAAAAAGTTAGTACCTGTTGAAGAACTTTTAAATATTAACTTAGAATATAGTAAAAAATTTAATTTAAGTTAAATAGCGACTTATATTGATGAAGCAAACTCAGTCATTTGAATCCATTTCTAACAAAATGAACATAACCCGTAATTTCTTATTGTTATTGTGTGGTAGAAAGAGGCATATTATCAATTGGTTGATAGTTTCAAAGCATTTTTAGACATATTAGAAAAAGAGGCAACTTAATTTGTGGAAGACCTTTTTAAGCCCTTTATAGAGCTATGGAAGTTAAACGCAGACTATAGCTTTGATATAGAAAATAATGTTTTGAAGATATGGATTCTATGAAAGGACAAGTAAGATTAGTAAATGTTTGAATTGCCAGAGTGATATTAATATATTTTTTATAATCAACTAAAAAGAGGAGTTGAAGCAATATGGAGAAGATATTGGAGATATTAGATTCTAATTTAATAAAGTTAAGACCTGATTTTTACTCAAAGCTTAATAATCCGTTGAAAGAAAGTGAAATTAAAAATTTAGAAGAAAAGTTTAACATTATTATACCTAATGACTTAAAGAAACTTTATCATTGGAAAAATGGACAAAGTGATGATTGTTATGATTCTTTTGTGAATAATTCCATGTTTATGCCGTTAGAAGATGCACTGGATTCAGCCAAAGAGGCAACCTCAATGATTGGTTTGGATTTTGATGTTGATAATTGGTGGAATGAAAATTGGATACCAATATTTCATAATGGTGGTGGAGACCATATTTGTTATGATATAAGTGGAATTTTCACAGGGCAAAAGGGACAATTAATTGAGTTTTGGCATGCAGATAATGATAGAAATGTTATTGCTCCAAATCTAAAATCTTTCATAGAAGCTATAAATAAATTTTATAAAACAAAAGAAATAAAAAATTTTGATGAATATTTTGAAATTGAGAAAATAAAAGATTTCCCTAAAAAATTTTATGTTGTATAAATAAGATTGAAAGAGCTTAGTTTTAGTGGTAATAAAAGATTAAAGATTTCTGCTAAACTGCATATTTTGTGTAGTTATAATCATATATAGGATATAGGAAGGATGAAAAATTTGAATCCAAGTTATTTTAGAATTAAACTTTCGATTGAAGGGTTGAAAACTAAGGAAAGATTGGCCAACAGTTTCTATTAATATTGGGAACTTAAAAAAAGAAAGAGAATTTATTGAATGGCCTCTGAATGAAAAAACAGATATTAATTTTCTAAGTACACAAATTTTAGGCTATATTAATGAGTATGCATATCCATTTTGGCAACAATTTGCTTCGATACAAGGAATAATAAAGGAATATAAAAATCAAGATTCAAGTTTGATTTTAAATGGTAATAGCTAACCTTCTGAAGAAATATTAAATCAGGCATTAAAAAGACTTACACAGTAACTAAGTATAAATAGGAGTGATACAGTGGTATTAGTAACAGAAAATGGATATAAAATATTAGATCCAACAAAACAGCAAATAGCAAATGAGATATGTGATCTTGATGGGGTTGATAATTCATTTGCAGTATTAGAAAATGATACAGAAAGCTATATTCAAGTGGGGGGTGGGCCAGATGACTTTACTGTTGAAGTAAGACTATATTCAATTGATGGAAAATTTACTCATTGGAAGGCAGAATACCAACAAACTAGTAGTATAGATATGAAAAATGTTTTAATAGCAGGTTCTCTTGTAAAGGTTCAAGAAAGTCAAATTTTAAATATTAAAACAGTACAAAATTTATTTGAATCATTCGCTGATAGTAATTTTTTAGCTAAAATAGTTAAATGGACAGATATGACTTCTATGTTTATTAATAATTAGAAACTAAGGGTTATAAGTAATTAATAATAATTAGTGTGTACTTTTAATATTTTTAGTGAAAAATCCAATTGAAAAAGATGTAGAATACGTACAAAACAAAAGGCTAACATGAGGAGAAATCCTTGTGTTAGCCTTTTGTTTTGCAAATTGGTGAGTCAAGATAAATATGTTGAAACATCAGATGAAAAGTCTAGTATTACAATATCACTTAAGGATGATAAAGATGCTGTTACCGATGTGTTCCAGGGGGTAGTTACGAATATTCAAGTTAATGCAAATAAAGATGTAAGAACCTTAGAAATAGAGGCGTTAAGCAGAACTTTTTTGATGGATATCAAGAAAAAAAGTAGAACATTTCAAGATAAAAACTCTAGTTATGGAGAAATCTTTAATATTGTGAACGGTGAATATACTAACATCAACATATTAGACAGTATTACGAATGGGACTAAAATAGATAAGTTAATAGTTCAATATAAAGAAACAGATTGGGAATTTATAAAAAGGTTATCTTCACATTTTAATGTGCCAGTAGTATCAGAATGTCAATTAAAAGATATAAAGTATTCAATAGGAAATTCAGGATGTTACACAACATATGAAGTTGATAAATACAATTATTCAATAAAAAAAGCATTACAAGAATATAGGCTTAAGTCAGAAAACGGAATTGATGGTTTAAATGACATTAATTTAATAAGTTATGAGGTAATAACGTATAAAGTAATGTATTTATACAATTTAGTTGATTTTAAAGGCAAAGGTTTATATATATACAGTTCGGAAATGGAACTTCTAGATGGTATGATTTCTAACAAATATGTATTAAGGAATAATAAGGGTATAAAAGTACGTAGAGATTACAATAACAAGGTAGTAGGAATTTCTCTTAAAGGAAATGTTTTAGATACAAAAAATGACACGGTTAAAATTAATTTAGGAATAGATGGAAATCAAGATATAGGTAAAGCAAGATGGTTTCCATATTCAACGGTTTATTCATCACCAGATGGTACAGGCTGGTACTGCATGCCAGAGGTTGGAGATGTAATAAGACTATATTTTCCAGACAATGAAGAAAAAAATGCATATGCAATAAGCTCAGCAAATCTTAAATCAAGTAATAGCGAGAAGCGTAGTGATCCAGCAGTGAAAAGTATAGGATCAAAGTACGGAAAACAAGTGGTAATGAAACCAGGTGCTGTAGAAATTATAGGAAATGGAAATCTACTGATGAGATTAACAGATGATGGTGGAATAGAAATTAATAGTGATAAAAAAATAGTTTTGGATGCTAAAGAAGATATAGAAATAACCGGTGGTGGCAAGATATCGATTCAAGGTGGTAATGGGGTAGATTTAACTCAAGGTGGAGCAAAAATTAACATACAAGATAATGTAACTATGAGTGGTGGAAAGGTTAAGATTGAATAATTGATTTTATAGGTACATGTCAAATGAGGAGGTGTACAAGCAATCGTGATAATACAAGAAAATAAAGAGGAACTTTTAGCAGAATTTTATGAACAGTATGTAGCTAATAGATGGATTAATGATTTCCTCAAAATTGATGAAATATATAAAAGTGATAATTATGTTATAGATGCAAATTTAGTTTCAGCATTTAATGAAGTATGTAAGCAGGCTCTAGATCTTCAAGAGAAACAATTAAAAGGAGAAATAAGGTATATATATTTTTCTCTTCTTAGAACTAGCATTCTTGAAAATAAGGGAGAATATAGGATTGATTTATATGATGAAAATTGGTTTTTAGATAAGCAGGAATGTTTTATTAATATAGATCTGAATTTTATTTTCACTTCAATTTTTAAGTATATGGAAGAACTCAAGGAAAAGAAAAAAGAGTGTGGAAGAAGTATAACTGATATGGACATAGAAAGTATATTTTTTTTAGAAATTGATAAATATCATGTTTTAGCGGTTGAATTTTTAAAAGGTATAATAGAAAAATTTATAGGAACACCTTCTTATGAAAAGATGAAAAAAGCAGAAGATATCAGGATATTTGTTGGAGAGTATATGGATGAGAAAGAGATGATATATCCATCAAATTAAAAGGAGAGAGTATGGATTATTTTTTATTAAAACAAGATGAAAGATATACAAATACGCCAAGACTTATAGATGTATTTAAGAAAATTAATATGAAAAATCTTAATCTTCTAAATGCTCATAAAATTGAAGACATGATAATATTTAATGTAAATGCCGATGATAATTGTGAATTCTTAGATGTTTTAGATAGTCAATTGTTTTTAATATCAGATGAGCTTAAAAAAATTATTGAAAAATATGATAGGGATATTTTGTTTATTAGCTTACCACTTATTGATGGATTACATGATAGACAAGAAAATTATTCTTTACCTATATTTGAAGAAATAGAAGCCTTAAGTGATAAAACAGAATTAGGTTTAGATAAAAGAATAATTAAAAACATAATTCTAAGTAAAGAGAAGATTAAAGGTAAGAAAATATTTAGAATAAAAGAAAGTACAAAACCATTAATAGTTGTAAGACTTGATGTTGCAGAAAGTCTTTTAAGACGTGATTTTAAAGGAATAAAACTTGAGAGATTACAGGTGGAAGAGAGTTAAAAGAGGGGGTGTATGTATATGAGCGATAATTATTATATAGTAAGAGGCGCAAAAATGAGATGTGACAAAGGTACTCATGCAAGAAAAATAAATCTACCTGAAAGTCATGGAGCATATGCAACGGAAAAACCTATGATGAATAAAAGTGATAATGTGGTAAATAAAAACATTAGTTATTTTGGAATTTGCAGGGAATGCAAAGAAGGCGAAGATATTTATTTAATTGGTGAAGATGGTGTTCAATTACCACCAGGGAAAAAGTGTCTTGTGAAAATATCAGGGGATTGGATGAAGGTAAAAGAAGATACATTGGTTGATGGAAAACCAGCACTTACAGCAGAATCTGTGCTTATATGTTCTTTACATCAAGGAAAAATAAAATTTGTGACAACCGGTCAAGAGAAAGAGTAACTAGAATAGAGAAAGGGGAAAGTAAATGGGGGCAGTTCATACACTAAGGGTTAAATCACCTTATCAATTGCTAAATATAGAGAATATAAAAATTGAAAACAAACCTAATGAACATGGATATTTATATTTAAAATGTTTGATAGATGACTCAATAAATTTTCAGTCTACTATAAATGCTTCCACTGATGATAAAATATGTGTTTATGAAGAAGCAGATGATGAAAATTCTAATGATAAAAGCAAAAGTAAGATAATATTTAATGGAATAGTGCAAAATATTAGGACAAGCAATATAAATGGGAATTATTACTTAGAAATACAAGCACTTACATCAAGTTTTGAATTGGACGTAAAGGAAAAAAGTAGATCATTTCAAGATGTGAATATGACCTATGATGAGCTTATAGGTATAATTTTAAAAGATTATTCAGGATATAGTTTTACTCAATGTATTGCAGAAGGTCAGAAGATAGGAAAACCTTTATTCCAATACAAAGAAACAGATTGGGACTTTTTAAAGAGAATATCAAGTGAGTTAAAATCAGAACTATCTTGTGATATAATAGAAACACTTAATATGTTTTATTTTGGGAGGCCAAGTAAAACAAGTTACAAATTAGAAGATACTAGTGATTATAAAGCTTGCAAGGATTTAAAACAATATCATGAATCAGGTGGAAGTGAAGCTGGGCATGATACTGACTATTTCTATTATGAAATAGAAACAAGAGAAAAGTATGAAGTAGGGGCTAACATTAGCTTTAAAAATAAGGACTTTTATGTAAATCAATATAAAGCTCGTGCTTTAAGTGATGAAGTTATTTACAAATACCGTTTATGTAGAAAAAACGGAGTATGGCAAACAAAAGTTATAAATTCACTTATCGGTGGAGCATCTATTGAAGGGAAAGTTCTTGAAGTTAAGGGTGAAAAGATAAAACTTCATTTAAATATAGACAAAAGCCAAAATAAAGACAAAGCCTCCTGGTTTCCGTATGCACCACCAACTGGAAACGTAATGTACTCAATGCCCATAGTTGGAACAAGCACAAGTTTGTATTTCCCAAGTGAAACTAGCGAAGAGCCAATTGTTACAGGATGTGTAAGGACAAATGGAAGCAGTTGCGCTAAAACAGCAGATACAACTAAAAGGTATTTTGGCACAGAACACGGTAGTGAAATAGAAATGGTACCTGCTGCTTTGAACATAAAAGGTGGAAGCAAAGAGCCACTTAGTATAAGTTTTGACGATGCGGTTGGAGTAACAATTACAAGCCATAAAAAACTAAGCTTAAATGCAGTTGGTGGAATAATAATGAAAACACCACAAAGCGTTAAACTTAAGGCTCAAAGCCAAATACTTGTAGCAAAGACAGGAACTAAAAGTGGTTTTTCAATGGAAACTGATCTGCACTTCTTATCCAATAATGTAATAAAAAATGGAAGTGATAGAGAAGCATATCCTCCATTTGATGATGAACCTACTGTAGGTAAAAAGCCAGAACCTAAGCAAGTTAAAAAGGCTGCTGTAGTTAAAGCAAAAAAGAAAGAAACTAAAAAAGCAGAGAAGAAAAAAGGATTTAATTGGGGTAAATTAGCTGGGAATGTTCTTGCAGCAGTAGCGGTGGTGTCAGTAGTTGCAGCAGTTGTAGCAGTAGTAGTGTTTACTGGAGGAACAGCAATACCAGCCGTAGCGGGAGCATTAGCAGCAGTGGGCACAACGGCAGGAGCAGCAGCCGGAATGGCTTTTGCTGGCGGAATGATAATGGGTGGTATAGGTGTCGCAGGTAAAGCAATATCGGATTGTGCTAGTGGAGCAGTTAGTGATATGTCTTCGTACATGTCGGTTGGAGCTCGAGAATCATTGGTAGGAGCACTCTCAGGAGCTATCTTTGGTCCGTATGGTGCATTTAAAAGTTACAAAGGCATGATGGCGTTGGGTGGATTAACAAACGGCGTTGAAAGTCTAATAAGACAAACATTGGAAGGCAAAGGTATAAACTTTAAAACTTTATTACTTGATGCAGGATTTGGAGCGGCAACAGCTGGAATGTTCCATGGTGCAGGAAAATTATTTCAGAAAGCATCACCATTTGTTAAAAAGGCATTTAACAAGATAGCATCTAATATATCAGAGAATACTAGGATAGCTAAAATAGCATTAAAAAATATGGAAAAGAGGCCAAAATCAGTAGTACTTGCGAGCAATTTTGGTAATGTTGATGAGGCGTTAGGTAGGTTTGCAAAGGAGTTTAAGAAGGTTAAAAGTGGAGGCAAAGCTGAATTAGATTTAATTAATCAATATCCAAACAACAATGTATTTAGTAAAGCTGTTAGATTTAATGCAGGAGAAGGTGGAACAGGAATAACTTATAAGGCATTTCAAAGAAATGATATAGATTGGGATATGGTAAGAATAACAGGAGCTAAAAAAGGAAGAAACTTAACAAATTCACAGGCATCAGAAAAGTATGGATTGGCACCTATATTAGATTCAGATGGTAATGTAGCTACGTTACATCATTCGCAACAACAGAGTGTTGGACCATTGTTCGAAGCATCAACTAGATATCATAATATAAGTAATGCTAAAAAGGCACCATTACATCTTTATAAGGGTAAGCTAAATCCATTTAATCCAATGAGTGAAGAAACAAGAAAGGCATTTCAAAAAGTAGATTCAATTGAATATTGGAAAACTCGAGGAAGAGACGTAGGAAAAGGAGTGAAATAATGAATATATTACCAAAAGGTTTAAGAAACGTATTAAGTAATGATATATACTTAAGGGAAGATAAAAAGGCTGTATTTACAGCGCTGAAAGAGTTAGGTATAAAACCATCGAATGAATTTATTGAATTTTATACTTCGTATAGTGGACCATTTTGGGAGGAAACATTGGGAGTAGAACTAATGGATATAATAGAAGAGAATAATAATATTTTTACATATACTAATATATGTAGAGAACAGTATGGATTTGATAATAAATATGTGATATTAACTGAAATGTCAGTCAATGAGGTAATAGTATTAGATAGTGAAACAGATAAATTATATAGAGTTAATTTTGAAGGTGGAGATGAATTACTTAAGAAAGGGAAATTAAATGAAGAGTGGAACAGCTTCAATAATTTTCTTAAGGAATATTTTGATTGTTAATAATTTAATGTATATTTATGATTAAACTAAATTCATAAAAATAAGATTATATGAAGTGCGGTAAAAATAATGTATCACTTTAGAAGTTTAATAATGTAGTTTGAATAAAAGACTGTGGACTTTATAGTATAAATAGGGTCAATGTTTCTAATATAAGAACATTGGCTCTATTTTTATGTAAAGAAATTTAAGGGGAAAATCGCAAGTACGACAAGGGGTAATGAGATATATTTAGATATTATTGGTTTAATTATTGCAGGTAGGACAACTTTTATAGATAATAAAATACTATTTTCAAGGAAGGGGTGATGAAAATAGTAGATCATTCCAAGACGTGAATATGACCTATGATGAGCTTATAGGTATAATTTTAAAAGATTATTCAGGATATAGTTTTACTCAATGTATTGCAGAAGGTCAGAAGATAGGAAAACCTTTATTCCAATACAAAGAAACAGATTGGGACTTTTTAAAGAGAATATCAAGTGAGTTAAAATCAGAACTATCTTGTGATATAATAGAAACACTTAATATGTTTTATTTTGGGAGGCCAAGTAAAACAAGTTACAAATTAGAAGATACTAGTGATTATAAAGCTTGCAAGGATTTAAAACAATATCATGAATCAGGTGGAAGTGAAGCTGGGCATGATACTGACTATTTCTATTATGAAATAGAAACAAGAGAAAAGTATGAAGTAGGGGCTAACATTAGCTTTAAAAATAAGGACTTTTATGTAAATCAATATAAAGCTCGTGCTTTAAGTGATGAAGTTATTTACAAATACCGTTTATGTAGAAAAAACGGAGTATGGCAAACAAAAGTTACAAATTCACTTATTGGTGGGGCATCTATTGAGGGGAAAGTTCTTGAAGTCAAATCATCTCCTGCGGAGCTGCAATATTAACAACTTCAGAAGGAGATTTATACTCCCACTGAAGTTTTCTATTCGTTAGGGGGTGTAACTCCAACTTATGAAGTGGGAGACTTTCCTTCTGAAATGTTGTTAAAGGTGAAAAGATAAAACTTCATTTAAATATAGACAAGAGTCAAAATAAAGATAAAGCTTCCTGGTTCCCGTATGCACCACCAACAGGAAACGTAATGTATTCAATGCCTATAGTTGGAACAAGCGCAAGTTTATATTTTCCAAGTGAAACTAGTGAAGATCCAATTGTAACTGGATGTGCTAAAACAGCAGATAATACTAGGATAGTCAAATTAGCATAAGAAATCCCATACATCTTTTATTGGTGTATAGGATTAATGAAAAGAGTATTATTAAATTTAGGCTATTTCTAATTCAATATTGTCTTTTTTAGTTCAATAATTTTTTCTAATGGAAGGCCACTTCCTTCGGCTACTATTTCTTCACTTATTCCAAGTTTAAGAAAATTGGTGGCATTTTCTATAGCTTTTTTATATTCACCTTGTTCAATTCCTTGTTCAATGCCTTTTTTTATTCCTTTTTCTTCTGCAGATTTTATCCGAGTAAGTTGGTCGCTAATTTCTGCCTGTCTAGCTTCATATAACATTCTAGCCTTTTCATCTTTACTTATTATCTGCAATAAGCCATAGGCTTTCTTTATGTCTTTATTTTTTTGTGCTAACATTTCCATCGCTCCCTTCGATTTTGCATCTAAGAATTCCATCCACTGAACTATTGGATCATTTTCATCTCGATCAATATCTTCATCAAATAGTTTCGGAATTTCTAAAAAATGTACCTCGATTATATCAGTCAATCTATAACCTGTTTTATCTTCTGTCAGATGATAGCTAGAGTACAGCTTCTTTATTGGAGTGCACTTGAAGTCTACTATATTTATAGTTATACATTTCTTTAGCTTATCATAAGTATCTCCTGGTTTTATCTGACTTGTATACATCTTGCTCCAGTAGAAAATAGTACGTTCTGCCATGTAGCCCGTTGGCAATATCTGTATTTCTACATCTATTTGTTTCCCTACTTTTGTCTTTACTCGTACATTAAGGATTCCTTTTTTATTTTCCTTAAAGTCCCTTATTAATTCACTATTGATTATTTCTATTCCTTCAAATTCTTATATGGAACTGCTAGTACGTCACTTAATAGTGCTATTAGCAAGTCCTTATGTTTTTCATTTCCAAATATATATTTAAATACAAAATCATACTTCGGGGACATTATGGAATTATCGTCTATTGACTTAATTTTGTACTTAGTCATTTTATTACAGCCTCAATATTTACATTTGACTATTATCTATTATTCTATTCAATATTTTTATTTTATCAGAAAATTGCATTTTATTCTACACTATTTATTATATAACGTTGTAAAATATGGTGTAGTTATGGCTTAAACAGTAGTTATTGCTGTTTTAACAAGAATATCAAGTGAGTTAAAATCAGAACTATCTTGTGATAGAATAGAAACCCTTAATATGTTTTATTTGATTTCTTAAGGTTCCTGATATCAAACCGTGTGAGCGATAAATTGCTACCTAAGTTATAAAATGTTGACAATTGCTTCTATATAATGTAATATTAGCAAATGTACATTATATAGGGGGAGATTACTTGAAATTATTAAAAAAGGCACTTTCAGTATCAACAATTTTTATTTTATTAACTCTAATACTTGTGGGGTGTTCCGCAAAACAAAAGGCAGTTATTCCTGAAAAGGCAGTTATTGCTGAAAAAAACACATTGGAATTTGGTTCTTTTGCAGGAACTAAGTATACACAACCAACTTTTGGGATGTCATTAAATATTCCAGAAAAGTGGAGTGTAATGGATGACAAAACACGAAATTCATTATACAATGCAAGTATTAAAGTCATTGCTAAAGATGATGCAGCTAAAAAGACATTGGATTTATCAAAAGAAAAATCTGTGTTTATGTTTTTTGTTTCACAAAAACATTATTCCGCAAATGTGCCTTCAGGATCAAACATTATATTTCAGACAGAAAATCTTGGATTAGCAGGAAATGTAGTAGTAAAAACAGGTAAAGAATATCTTGAAATTACTAAAACTAATATGAGTAAATTAACTAATATGAAATATACTTTTGAGGATACAAAGGCTGAAAAAATCGCAGGTAAAGATTTTTATACTTTAAAGGCAGCAATCACTTTAAAGAACGGTGCTAAAATTAATCAAACATATTATTGCTATATTGATAAAGGATATGCATTGACTTTTATTAATACATACTCTGGAGATAAACAAGCAGATGCTGAACTTGATACTATAATGAAATCAATGAAATTTAATTAAATTTTGGTGATAAGAATAACTAGAATAAATATTTAATAAAAGCACCCACCTAGGGCAATAATACCAAAGGTAGGTGTTTTATCTTGCCCTTATTTCTATCTTGTGTAAACATTTCATATTAATCTTCAGAGGATGTGTTTATAAATCCACTTTCTGTCTTTATAAAATTCTTCAAATGCTCGTCTGGATATACTAATATTATTTACTAATTTTCCGATGTTTTATCAAAGCCATTAATAGTGGTAAGACTCTGCATGATGCTGACTACTTCAATCATTAACAAAATTGATAATATACCAATTTTATGGTATATTGTAAGAGTAACACTATTGATGCAAAATTAATGTATCATAAGTAATGGTGTTTTCTATTTGGAGGTTTATTAATGAAAATCGGAACAGTTAAATGGTTTAATACAGTAAAAGGCTTTGGATTTATTGAAATTGAAGGCGAAAAAGATGTTTTTGTTCATATATCCGCAATTCAAGGTAGTGAATCAGAAAAAAGTCTAGAAGAGGGTCAAAAAGTTCAGTTTGAAACAGAAGAAGGACCTAAGGGACTTCAAGCAATTGAAGTTACTGCAATATAAATAATTTATAGCACAAAAAGCCGCCTTTATTAAGGTGGCTTTTTGTATTTTAAAAAATAAATAATAATTTTAAATTTAAATCAATGAATAAAAAGTCAGTTTTATAAAATACTAAATATAGTTATATAGGGTAGAAATCGAAATCATTTTTGGTTATCTATAACATAAAATTATAGGGAGGTAGTAAAATGTCTAGAAGAGTATTAGTACCAGAAGCAATGGGAAAACTTCAAAAGTTTAAGATGGAAGTAGCAAACGATATGGGACTAGATAATATGCAAAATAATAATGCAGATATGGGAGATGTGCCTAGTAACATTGTAAATAAAATAAAAAATTCAGGCAATGTTGGTGGAGAAATGGTGAGGCGAATGGTAGAAGCAGCAGAAAAAAATATGGTTGATAAA
Organism: Clostridium estertheticum; assembly: GCF_026650985.1. Taxonomy (GTDB): domain Bacteria; phylum Bacillota; class Clostridia; order Clostridiales; family Clostridiaceae; genus Clostridium_AD; species Clostridium_AD estertheticum_C. Next base: position 1,566,525 of record NZ_CP086239.1, on the reverse strand, counting down.
ATATAAAGAAAAGATGGCTAATTAAAGTAGCCATCATCTTTCATTTTCTTAGTAGCAAAAATTAGAATATATATTGCTGACCAGGTTTTCTGCAGAATAATGTAACATCACTAATCTCAGGTTGCTGAGTAATAAACCTTGTTATTCTTTCTACTCCAAATCCAGCTCCTGCAGTCTTAAATATTTCTCCTTGTTTTGCAAGCTCAATGTAATATCTAAATGCATTCTCATCAGTTGCAAGTTCTCTCATTCTTAAAAGTATTCTATCTAGTTTAAATTCTCTTTCTCCTCCACTTAAACCTTCACCAAATCCTAGTGGCCAGATAAGGTCGTAATTTCTATAAGTGCCTAAGTTATCTAAATCTTCAGCATCATAGAATTCTCTTTTATGGTTTGTTAAGAAGAAAGGTTCTGTAGCAGCTTTTGATGCTTCTGCTTCGAAATCATCGCCATATTTTGCTTGCATCTCATCTGTTGTATATTTTTTAAATGGTCCAGTTATATTTAAATGATCTGTACCTACACCAAGTCTTGTTAACTCTGGAATACAGTTCTCTTTTACAAATTTAAATATAGCAGTTATGATTTCTTCTATGAATTTAAGTATATCTTCCATAGTTTTTTCTTTAAATTCAAAGTCTACCTGAGTAAATTCAAATAAATGTCTCGAATCACCTCTAGTTGCCATTTCGAGTCTTATGTTTGGAGATACGATATAAAGACTATCAATATCTGCGTTTAACATGGTCATTTGTTTATGGAATATCATTGATTTCATAACATTGAAAGTTTGATTGTTATAACTTATTTCACATTCTTCAACGCTATGGTTTAAAGTATCTGTAATTGGAGACATCATAAGAGGTAATATTCTAGTTATTCTTCTCTTATACATAAATTCATCTACAGCTTTTAAAACTGACTGTTGAACGAATAATATATCTTTTATTTTTTTATTTTTAATTTTAGCCACCGCTACATCCAATAATTTTTTTTCTGCTTTTATTAATTCTGTCATTGTAATTCCCCCTGATAAATATTTATTTTTGTTTGATCCATTGATAATATAATAATACTTTTGATGACTTATTACAATATATTTAATGAATATTTAATATATTTATAAAATTGATAATTTATAGGTGGATTTAGTATGAAAATGTTAAAGAAATAAATTTATTTGCTGTTTTTTTGCTAATTTGTTAATTGATTTGATATAATGGTATAAAGTATACAATATTGTTGATTTTAGGTACATACAATAATTTATTAGGAGCTGATGGTATGGATTTAAATGTTCCGGGTTTAGATGAATTAGACTATCAAATATTAGAAATCTTAATTAAAGACTCTAGAATACCTTATCTTGAAATCGCGAGGAATTGTCATGTAAGTGGTGGCACAATTCATGTTAGAATGAATAAAATGCAAGAAATGGGATTAATTAAAGGCGCAAGACTTATATTAGATACAAGCAAACTTGGATATGACGTATGTTGTTTTATTGGAATTTATCTTAACAAGGCATCTTCATATCCAGATGTATTAGAACAATTGAAAGAAATAAAAGAAATAGTAGAGCTACATTACACAACGGGTGCATATTCTATTTTTGTTAAAGTAATGTGCAAGAGCATTTCTAACTTACAGGACTTACTTATGAATAGGCTTCAGGTAATCTCAGGAGTACAAAGTACAGATACATTTATAACCTTGTCTCAACCTATAGATAGAAATATATCCTTTTGATATATTTTTAACAATAAGCATGTCAAATCACTTGATACACTTTCATAATGATGTTATATTAGTATAATAAGGTACTTGTATATTTATAAATAATAAAAGAGTGGAGTGATAAAAATGGAATTTAATTTTAATGAAGGACTGAAATCTGTTATAGAGCAGATAGTAGGGAAAAGTGATACAGCGAATTCTTATGGATCAGGGGATTTAGATGTTTATGCTACGCCTGCTATGACAGCTCTTATGGAGAATGCAGCAAAAAATGGTGTTAAAAAGGAACTGCCTGTTGGATATACAACAGTTGGTATAGAAATTAGCGTTAAGCACATAAAGCCAACGCCGGTTGGAGTTAAGGTTAGGGCTGAGGCGATACTTGAAAAGGCAGAAGGTAAAAAATTAACATTTAAAGTAGAAGCATTTGATGACATGGGCAAGATAGGTGAAGGAACTCATATAAGGTATGTGGTAAAGGCAGAAGAATTTATTAAAAAAATAGTACGTTAAATTATTTTATCTATTAAATAATGATCTAAATTAAAGAATTACATATTTTAAAGTAATTGCGAGTAATTTGTGCTAACGTAAAAAGCACTCTTCTAACTAAATTGTTAGTAAGAGTGCTTTTGTAAATTTTTGAATACATAAATATGTAAGCTGAGTTAATAATTAATATAAGAAGAATATGACTAAAGAATCAAATCCATAATTGAAGAGGCTACTTCCGAGCCATTAATAAGGATCACTATTTTATGTTCTCCTGGGTAATGTTTTCTTGTAGTGAGTTCTACCCATTTATGTATCTTGATTCCAGTAAGACATTGTCCTCCAGTCACTATTTTATCAGACAAAAGAAATAATTTACAGGATGTTTTTCCTCTTGCTCGTACAAAATAAATCCCATATTCAATTCGTATATGTATAGGGTCACCTTCACGAATGCAAAGTTCATATTTGATTTTACAACTTTCACCAATTGTTAGATTAGGTGGATCTATAGACAAAGTAGCACTTGTGGTAATAGGTCTATCTATAGATTCACCATATCCAAATAACTTCATTATTTCTGGATTTGCTTTGCGAATCAATGTTCTAGAGCCATGTCTTAGTATCCAGTCAGTATACTTATTTATTCCTTTTAAACGTCTTACTGTTTCCACAATTACAAAAGGATTATCTTTTGAAATGTCATTTAAATTGTTAGCAACACTCTTACGTACATAAATAGAAGGGTCTTCTATTAGTTGATTAAGTACAGATAATACCATCGTTGGATCATTCTTAAATATAGTAAGTGCCATTCCCCAGGGAAGACGCGGACGACAGCCTTCACTTGCGAGCCTTCTTACATGTTCATTGTTGTCTTTTGACCATTCTAGCATTTTAACTATCATCCGATCTGGATCAGACATAATAAACGGTCTTACTGCAAATTCACAGGAGGACCTAATAGTAAATCGTTTAAGAGCTAACATAGAAAGCTCCCAATTATCATCTGATAAACCGTACACGCAAACAAAGTTTGGAAAAAACAGGTATGGAAATCCAACACAATACTCATCAATTTTAAATAGTATTTCTAGTGCTTCGTCATATTTTTGGGGTAAAAAGATCCCAAGTGTTTTAGTAATTCGATCCATCCTCTCCATTAGTTTTAATTCATCCCAGGTATCATCTATTATAGTAGCTATAAATCCATTAATATCAAAAGAATTATAGACATTATATATTTGCTCACCAAATTGCTGTAAGAACTCCTTGTTATACATATTTTTTAAAGCTTCTGCCATATCCTATTCCTCCTTTTTAACTATATATCATTATTATAACAATCATAACTTGACAACTGTGAATAATATTAATGTTTTTAAATATTAAATGAATTAAATTTAGGTATATTAGGCAAACTATTTTATATGAGGATTAATAAAGAGAGGAAGGTTCATATGACTGTTGGTTCTAAAGTAAAACAAACAGTAGCTTCTCTAAAAGGATGTGAAGCTACTTTAAGATTATATTCATTACAGGAACGAGATAAAGAAGCTAGGCTCATTTATACAGAAGCATTTGAGGAAATAAGTAAAATAAAAACAAGTTTAGAAAAAAGAGTAAGTTATATAGAGTTTGAAGAGCCACAATACAAAGGTAATTGAGTGAGGTGAAATAATGAATAGTTGGCTTATAATATTATTCAACTCAATAATATTATTTTTTTTAACGTTAGTTGTTACAAGATTTATGAAAAAAAGAAACTTATCTAAAGTTACTCCATTCGAGTTTATTTCGTATGTAGTTATTGCTCTTATAGTTACTTTAATTTCATTAGACATCATTGCAAACATCTATTTTGGACTAACGGCACTAGCTGTTTGGTCACTGATGCCTATTATTTTAGATTACGCCTCCATGAAAAGCAAATGGATTTACAACATGATAAATGGTAAGGAAAGAGTATTAATTAAGGATGGCAAGGTTATGGAAGATAACTTAGCTAAAGAAAGAATGACTGGGCAGGAGTTTCTACAAGAATTACGTTCAAAAAAATCATTTAATTTAGCGGATGTTGAGTTTGCTGTTATGGAAACAACAGGGGATATAAATGTTAGTTTAAAAGCTGATAAAAAGCCTGTTACCTCATATGATTTAGGGATAAAAGTTGCAGAAAGGGCGGAACCTCAGACAGTTATATTAGATGGAAATATATTAGATGAAGGTCTTACCAATAGTGGGCTTAATCAAAATTGGCTTAAAACTGAACTAGAAAATAAGGGAGTAGTACTTGATAATGTCTTTATTGGTGAGGTAGATTCCTCCGGTGATTTATATTTGGACCTCTTTGATGATGTTATACAAGTTCCGAAATCGCAGAATAAAGAGATGTTATATGCTAGTATTCAAAAGAGCCAGGCAGATCTTATGACTTTTGCTTTAGAGACTAAAAATGAATCAGCAAAATCAATGTATTTAAGAAATGCTGGAGAATTAGATAAAGTCATGAAAAAATTAGAACCATATTTATTACGTTAGAAGGTGAAATAATGTCCAATATGAAAAAGAAAAAATTAACCCCAACGGAGCAAAAGTATGATGCGCTTGTAAAAAGCATAGAACCCAAAAGACCTATTTTAAAAAATTGTGTTAAAGCTTTTTTTGTAGGCGGTGTTATATGCTCTATTGGCCAAGGGTTTCAGTCCATTTTTATAACATATTTTAATTTTAATGAAAAAACATCAGTTGGTCCGACTTTAGTAGTTTTAATTTTTGTTGCAGCTTTGCTTACTGGACTAGGAATTTACGACCATCTCGGACAATGGGCTGGAGCTGGGTCTGCTGTTCCAATTACAGGATTCGCCAATTCAATAGCTTCTGCTTCAATCGAACATAGAAGTGAAGGATTTGTACTTGGCGTAGCTGGAAATATGTTTAGACTTGCTGGAGCAATCATTGTTTTTGGAGTTTTTTCTGCTTTTATTGTAGCTACAATAAAAATCACAATAAAATGGCTGGGGGCGATGTAGTTGCTTAAAGGACATCAATCATGGATATTTAATTCTAAACCTATAATATTAGGATCGGCTGCAGTTGGAGGGCCATTCGAGGGTAATGGTGCACTAGCCAGCGACTTTGATATAATTCATGAGGATTTATGGGTTGGACAGGATAGCTTTGAAAAAGCGGAAAAGGTTATGCTAGAACATGCTTGTGCAAGAGCAATAGAAAAATCAAATATAAAAAAAGAGGATATAAATTTTTTTATAAGCGGGGATTTGATGAATCAGATCACATCTAGTAGTTTTGCGGCTAGGACATTAGGAATACCATATTTGGGAATTTTTGGTGCGTGTTCTAGTTCAATGGAAGGATTAGCATTAGCTGCTCAATTAATAGATAGTAAGTCAGCTAAATACGTTATGGCATCTGCAAGTAGCCATAATGCAACTGCAGAAAAACAATATAGATATCCTACAGAGTATGGTGGTCAAAGACCTCCCACTGCTCAATGGACAGTAACTGGGGCTGGAGCTGCAGTGCTTTGTGGCGAAGGAGTTGGTCCTAGAGTAACTTCGGCTACCATGGGAAGAGTAATAGATATGGGGATATCAGACCCATATAACATGGGAGCTGCTATGGCACCGGCTGCCGTAGATACTATAGAGGCGCATTTTAGAGATTTAAATATTGATGATTCATATTATGATTTAATTGCCACTGGAGATTTAGGCAAGGTAGGACACGAAATTGCTATCAGTTTATTAAAAGATCATGGTATAGAAATGATGCCTAATATATTTACCGACTGTGGACTTTTAATATATAAAAAAGATCAACCAGTTTTTTCGGGTGGTAGTGGTTGTGGGTGCTCAGCTACTGTAACATATGGGCATTTTCTTAACCGTATGCGTAGAGGGGAATTAAAGAGGATATTGATTGTTGCAACAGGTGCATTAATGTCTCCCATATCATATCAACAAAAGGAAAGCATACCTTGTATTGCTCATGCAGTTTCCATAGAAATGTAAAAAAAGAGGTGTGAGTTTATTTATGGAAAAATTTATTTTAGCATTTATAGTAGGTGGTCTAATTTGTGTTATTGGCCAACTTATAATGGATATTTTAAAGATTACACCTGCACATACTACATGTACGTTAGTTGTGATAGGAACAATTTTAGGGGGGCTTGGACTATATGATCCTTTGGTTAAAATTGCAGGAGCAGGTGCATTTGTACCAATAAGTAGTTTTGGAAATACACTTGTAGCAGGAGCTCTAATAGATGCAGAGCAAACAGGATTTATAGGAGTATTTACTGGCGTTTTTAAGGCGGCGAGTTCTGGAATAGCTGCTGCAATAATCTTTGGCTTTATTGGTGCAATAATATTTAAACCAAAAGGGTAATCATCTCTGCAAGAGCTATTAAATATATTTAAGGGAGGTGAAAACATGACTGTAGGAACACAAATGCAACAAGCAATTGCTGGAATACAAAGCGCTTCAGCTACAATGAAGACTTTTTCTCTAGAAACAGAGGATGAGAAAGCGAAAAATGATTTTGAACAAATAGCAGTACAACTTGATTCTGCTATGGATATTTTAAAAGGAAGACAAAAATATATTCAGAATCAAGAACCTCAATATTAATATTAATTTTAACATATATAGTAAAAATTTTTATGAGATATAAAGTTACAGTGAATACAACAAATTAAGATAAACATCAAAAGGCTAGAACATTATGTTCTGGCCTTTTGATGTTTATTTTTAACATTATTCATTATCAATTTCATAAATGTTTCAGGGGTTACTATTGCAACTTTAGGATTTTCTTTTAATTTATTTACTACTGTTTCAATATTGCTAAGGTCTTTGCTCCAAGCATGAACATAAACAAAAGTGTAACTATTAGAATTATTAATATCCACTTTACCAGAATCAATTCGATGATTAATATTTTTAATAAGTTCCTCTTCACTTTCAATATTATCCCACAGTAAATCTCTACAGGAAACTATGGGTTTATTATTTGACCAAATAATCTCCCCGTGGTAGTTGCCGTGTTTATGATAGTCAAGATAAAATAATCCGTGTATATTAGGTTTTATAGTAAACTTATCCCAAAGATCGTTATTGTGAAAAGAAGAGTCATCAATGATTGATACATATTTCTCATCTACTTTTTCCATATAATCATTTAATCTATTAATATATATAGATAGTGATTTCTTATCAAATTTACTTGGGTACATGTAGCCGTTCCCAGATGGTGGTACTATAAAATAGTCATTGGTAGATCCATGAGATGCACTTTCATAATATAGTTTAAATACAGTCGGTGCAAGATAATATAAGGAGGGGCTTAATGACCATCCCAAATTGAATTTCCCTTTATAAGGGGAACCATACCATTTATGAGAACCATAATTAGTTCCAAGATCCCACTGCTGATTATCTCCATCGGACATAATAAATGTTACATGATGAACATTTTCTTTAATAGGTACGGTAACTAACGATTTTTGATCCATAGGTAATGAAGGAAATGAACTTAATACAGTTAAATTATAAGACCAATCTGCAGCAACCATACTAACACCATATTTAGAAGTTGTACTTACATTAATAAATTCATCCGGGCCCCAACCGAGGCAAGTGGAGTCTTTATCTAGGGCCGAAAATATTTTATCTCGTAGGGTTGTGACGTCAATTTTATCTTCATAGAAAATTAGAGATTTGCTCATTATGCCATAGTCTCTTAATGCACAAGATTTATATGGTGATAACTGAATTACTATGGAATGATTTAGACCAGAGTTCCATAAATTATCAAAAGCCCAGCTCTCAGTAGTATTTCTACAGTCACCTATAATCTTTGTAATTCCATAGATTCGTGTTTTGTCTTGGATAACTTCATCAATCGCAATGCAATTATTTAAGGAGGCAAGTGAACAAGCGTTATTTATTGAAGGATCATTTAGTGTTTTATTATTGTAAAGAACATATCCATTAATATAATCTTTAAATACGTCTAATAAGCGCCACGGATTTAAGACATTTTCGTATGGAATTCCATATTCTTCTTTTAAATTATCAAGCCATGTTTGATAATCTGGTTGTGAGGAACTAAGCGTATATATTTGAATAGATGATTGTTTATTAACAAGTCCTTGAAGGGTAGCTATCATTGTCCTTTCAGCTGGCGTCATTGCATTTTGAGATATAACATATAAGTAAGTTGGAGTTATAGGATTTTTTATATAATTATTAGTATCTAGATTTTTTCTGAATTCACTCCATTTAATAAAACTCATTACTATTTTTCCTACAGTATTTATAAAAATTATTTAAGAAATTAACTCTTTCATTATTATTAAAAGACTTGATATGACTCTCATCAAAATTAGCTAATAGTAATTGTCGTTCTATAATGTCTTCAGCTGTAACTTTGGCTGAATTTTTGATCATATCATACATAATCATGAAGGTAGTGGTCCTACCTATACCTTGTTTACAGTGAAAATGAAACCAACTGTTTTTAGGCTGTGATAGTACAAGCGCTACAAAGTAATCAACCATATCATCTTTAGGTATTTTACCATCGGTAACGGTTATGCGGTTATAGGATAATGATTTAGAATTAACAAGATATTGTTCATCTTCAACTTTTGTTGGAATTATAGTTGTATTTTTATGATTATAAAATGTAATAGGCACATTTAGTTTTATATTACTTAGTTTATTATATTCATCAAGTAATACTTGATTTTTAGTTAATCCTATGTTAGCATCATTTTTTGCATTAGCCCAGCTAATAGGTAATCCATTAATAAATCCGTGTGATTCTTGTCTTAGGTCAATGATAGTAATTGGTAAGGATGTGTTTATACTATTTATTACCATAGGTAAATTATCTCTTGAAAATTGTTGACTTCCAGAAATGTTTAATGTGTTTAGTCCACTAAGATTTAAATTCTTATTGGTTTGCGTATTTAATAAAGTAGATGACTTACGGAAATTTTTTGGTATGTTATTATTATTTTGAGAATCTAAAACAAGATTTATACTATCGTTGAGCTGTACATATCTATTGAACATGATCATATTATAAAAATAGGGGCACTGGTACATATATATCCTCCATAAAAAATAGTTTTCAATACATATTATGTATATATAACCGCTTTGTTACTAAGACCAGTTTTATATGTATAATTAAAGTAGTTGAATATATGAAATATTAAATTGATATTCAGGCAGACAGTTATAAAAGAATATAGTAATATGTATTATAAAGAAACTAAAAGTGGAGGTGGTAATATTAATAACATATTTTATTATGAAACAATAATTGGGAAAATAGGAATTGTTGAGAATGGCGTAGCTATAACTCAGATGAATTTTGCTCCAAAAATGCCTGAGGGTATAAATGTTAATGAGACCGTTTTGCTAAAAAAAGCAAATATGCAACTTCAAGAATATTTTTCTGGAAAAAGAAAAATATTTGATTTACCGCTTGCTCCTAGTGGGACAGAATTTCAGCAAAAAGTATGGAGTTCACTGCTAGAAATCCCTTATGGAAAAACTAACAGTTATAAGGATATAGCAAAAAATATTGGTAATATAAAAGCAGCTCGTGCAGTAGGAATGGCAAATAATAAAAATCCGATTTTTATATTAATACCTTGTCATCGTGTCATTGGTGCTAATGGTAAATTGGTTGGTTATGCAGGTGGGTTGAGTGTGAAAGAAAAACTTTTAGAAATAGAAAAACAAAATGAAAATAATTAATTTAAGGTATATATTCCCTAGGGTAAAAGAAAGTGATACAGGAATTTTATTACATTAATAGTAACTTATTGACTTTGGAAAGACAACAGAATAATGTATACTGAATACATCAGTGACAGTTAGGAGGGTAATATATTATTCAGGTAAAAAATTAAAGCATAGAATTGTTACTAAAGATGAATTATTAGGAGGAAAACTAATGAAAAGGTCAATAAAAGTCATTATAAGTTTATCAGTTATAGGACTACTTATTGTAATAGGGGTTATATATAAAATACTTTCACCGTCGCTGTCAGCAGAGAATGCCAAATCTACAATAGGGACACCGGAGCAGGTTGCAGACAAGAGAATTTTAGATGCTAAAATAATAGCAGATAAGAAAATAGTAGATGCAAAAATAATAGCAGATAAAAAATTGTCAGATGCAAAGGCAATTGAGGACCAAAAAACATCAAATACTAAGTCACAAAGTGAGTTACCTAAAGAAGTTGAATATAAAAATTATCTTAATGCAAAGTTTTTATGTTCGATTAAGTATCCTAGTGAACTAAAAGTAGTTGAAGAAACTGCTAATGGGAATATGCTTAAATCCGATGATGAAAGTATATCACTTCAGATTTATGGAACTAACAATATATCACACGATACAGTTGATTCAATATACAACAAAGCTATAAAAAACAATGATATGTATTATAAAGTAAAAAATGGTAATTGGTTTGTAATATCTTATACTGAGGGCGACAAAATAGTATACCAAAAGAAAGTAGTTGGAAAAGGTTCAATTGATACTTTTATTTTTAAATTTCCAACTAATCAAAAGAATAAATATACTAAAGTTGTAGAAATGATTGAAAAAAGTTTTAAAGCTTCGTCAACTGACAAAGCTCATTAGTAATATGAAAAAATTTAAGTAGTGATTACTCTCTGCTTAAATTTTAACTTTGATCAAAAAAATTTTTAAAAAGATTTAAGTAGTCTTAATATTTTTTACTATTCGTAAATCTTCTCTATAGTTACTTCGTAATTTCCTTCAGGGGCTAAAACTGTGCATTTCTCTCCAAGTGCCTTTTTATAGATTGCAATTCCAAGTGGTGATTCAATACTTATATTCATAAGGTCTGGATTGGTCTCTACTGTGGATACCAAGCGTACTTTTACAATATCATCTGTATCAAGAAACTTAATGTCAGCCTGACCACCAAGACCTAAGTGTTCATCGCTACTCTCGTCATCTACTACTGTAGAGTTTCGAAGCAACTCTTGCACTGCAATTATTCTATCATTATTAGTTGCTTCCTCATCTTTAGCTGCATCATATTCTGCATTTTCACTTAGATCGCCATGCCCTTTTGCTTCTTTAATTGCTGCCGTTATTTCTCTTCTTTTTTCTCCGGTTCGTAGGGTTAATTCTTCTTCTAATTTTATTACCCCACTAGGTGTTAATATTGTACTTTTCATATTTTTTCACTCCTAACAAATTTTCCATTTATAATGGTATTCAATATACATAAAGAAATTAGATATATCTAATTTCTTTATGTATGTAAAGACATTAAAGAATTATTATAGCACATTTTTAGCCAATATAATAAATTCCATATCTAAGTTAATGAATATTTAAATATTTTATATCTATAATATCTATAATACTATAAATAAAGGCTAAACTTTATTGTAATTTATTTTTTTTGTGCTATAATAGATTTATAGATAATAATAGTTATTAAGAAACATTGATTTTTATATAAAAACTAAGCTTAATAAATGGAGGGATAATAAATGTCAATTTATGATTTTAATGCAATTACAATAGATGGGGAAGAGGTTTCTTTAAAACAATATAAGGGAAAGGTACTTATTATAGTTAATACGGCAAGCAAGTGTGGATTTACTCCACAATACAAGGGCTTAGAGAAGCTTTATGAGCAGTACCAGGACAAGGGCTTTGAAATATTGGGTTTTCCAAGTAATCAATTTGCAGCTCAGGAACCTGGTGAAAGTAGTGAAATAAAAAATTTCTGTGAAATTAATTATGGAGTGAGTTTCCCATTGTTTGAGAAAAGTGACGTAAGGGGAAAGAATGCTCATCCGATTTTTGAATACCTTACAGAAAAAGCAAAATTCAAAGGATTTGACTTGAATCAGCCTAATGAAAAAAAATTTAACGATATGCTTGAGAAAAAATTCCCAGAATTACTAGTAGGAGATTCAATAAAATGGAATTTTACAAAGTTCCTTATTGGTAGAGATGGTAATGTAGAATATAGATTTGAACCAACAACTACGCCAGAAGATATATCAACAGACATTGAAAAATTGCTTGGAACAGCAACTGGAAGCGATATAACTAGTAAAGAGATTTATACTGGCGAAGATGATGAAGAGGTTTTAAATTGTGAAGGAAAACCTTGTAACTTTGTATATAATGATAAAAATGAAAATTAGTAAAGAGATATAAGATTTTAAAAATTAAGCAGTTTAAAATGAAAAGTGCCAGATATATTTTATATCTGGCACTTTTGTTGTATAAGATGTGTTAAGTATTTAGTAGTGATAAAGTAATTATTTTGACATTGGGAACCAACCAGGTGTATTTATAATTATATTCCAAAGTGGCTCTGGAATATCTAAAGATTCTCTTTGGGTTTTATTTAAAGTAGTACGTATTTTTGAAAAATCACCAGTTTGAACCTTACTGACCCAGTCGGGTTCCATGATTAGCTCTCTACCAAGAGATATAAATGTGGTACCACTGTTTAATGCCTTTATAGCATCTTCAGGTGTGTGGATAGATCCAACGCCAATAAAAGGGACTCTGCCATGTATTTTGTCAAGTATTTTGCAAATAATAGGATTAGTATTGGAGGCATTACGTATTGAACTTTGCCAAAAATCCGATATGGAGCTGTGCAAATAACTTAATCCTTGATTTGATAAAACGTCTATAAATGAAAGAGTGTCTTCTAAAGTTATACCGGGATTTTCTAGTTCTTCTGGTGAAAACCTGTAGCCAACTATGAAATTCTTTATGCCATCTTCTTTTATTACTTTCTTAACCTGCGCAATAACAGCTAGTGGGAAATTCATTCTTTTTTCTATGCTTCCACCCCACATATCGTCTCTTCGGTTTGAATGAGGAGAAAAAAATTGTTGTAATAAGTATGTGTTGGCCCCATGAATTTCTACACCATCAAAACCGGCGTCTATTGCAAGTTTTGTTGTTTCACCAAATGCTTTAATAGTATCTTGGATTTCTGCTTGGGTCATTTCGCGTGGAGTCATTGCACCTTCTCTTTCAGCTGCTATAGCGCTTGCACTAATAGTTTGACCACCAGGTATTTCGGCAGGAATTGCCATTCTTCCACCATGAAATATTTGAAGAATTGCTAAGGCACCTTCTCCTTTTATGGTTTGTGATAATTTTTTTAAACTTGGTAAAAAGCTATTGTTGTAAGCAGCAAATTGTCCAGGGAATCCCTTACCTGATTCTTGTACATTGGTTGCGGCAGTAATTACTATGCCTACACCTTTTGACCTTGCTTTATAATAACTTAATTCTGCCACAGATACTGTTCCATCAGGATTTGCAGAAAAAGTAGTCATAGGTGCCATAACTATAGAGTTTTTTACATTTATAGTTGAATCTAATGTTGTTTGTTTAAGTAAATTTTCAAATTTCAATTTAATCTCTCCTCTTTAAAATATATTATAATTATGATGTTTTAAAAAACTAGTTATATTTAATACTATGTTTAAATTATAAATTTTATATTTATTTCTTATATATTATAATACTATAGTTGCATAAGGATGTAAATAATAATAACTATTATAAAATATTTCTTATAAAGTAATTTTTAGAAGTTTGAATTTCTAAATTAAATTATATAGATTTATATCTATAAGACAGTTTAAATCATAAAACGTATGATATAATATATAGCTGATGTTATTATGTAAAATAAGTTAGGCTGTTACAACATTATATTATTTTTTAATTTGGAGGAAATTTTATGAATACAAAATTAGGATCGGAAAGTATAAGCAAATTACTTTTTAAGTTTTCTGTGCCAGCTATAACGGGAATGGTAGTGAATGCTTTATATAATATTGTGGATCGAATATATATAGGACATATTAAAGGGGTAGGATCATACGCATTATCCGGACTTGCTATAACATTTCCAATATCAGTCATTATAATGGCATTTGGGATGCTTATTGGTATAGGTGCTTGTTCAGTGATATCAATAAGACTTGGAGAAAAAAACGTTGAGGCAGCAGATAATATTTTGGGGAATGCTGTGATGCTTTTAACAATAATATCAGTAGTGCTTGGAATATTTGGAGTTTTATTTTTAAATAAAATTTTAATATTATTTGGTTCGGATCAAAATAATCTGCCTTATGCAAAAGCATATATACAAATTATACTTATGGGAGCTGTTTTTCAAAATATAGGATTTGGCATTAATAATATAATTAGAGCCGAGGGTAATCCTAAAATGGCAATGCTTACAATGATGTTTGGCGCAATTATTAATATTATATTAGATCCAATATTTATATTTGTATTTAAAATGGGAATTCAAGGTGCTGCAATAGCAACTGTAATTTCTCAAGCTTTTAATACTTTATTGGTACTTAGATATTTTACAGCGAAAAACAGTGGAAGCGTACTTAAATTAAAGAAAACTAACTTAAAGCTTAATAAATATATTGTAAATGATATTTTTGCTATTGGGGTAGCGCCGTTTTCTATGCAAATAGCTTCAAGCCTTGTAGCTATTTTGTATAATAAAGGTCTTTTAATTTATGGAGGGGATCTTGCAGTTGCTGCAATGGGGATATTAAATAGTATATCAATGCTTATTTTTATGCCCATAGTTGGTATTAGTCAAGGTATACAGCCTATAATAGGATATAATTATGGGGCTAAATTGTATGATAGAGTTTTTAAAATTTTAAAGCTCGCCATAATTTTTGGAACTTGTATTGCTGTAATTGGGTTTATTGTTGTGCAACTATTTGCAAATCAACTTATAACAATATTTGTAGGTAATAATCCTGAATTAATAAAATTAGGTGCACATGGACTTAGGATTGATTTAATGGTTTTACCTATTTTAGGATTTCAAATTTTAGGTGCAAGTTATTTTCAAGCCATAAATGAGGCAAAAACATCAATGATTTTAAGTGTTTTAAGACAAGTCATAGTTTTAATACCCATTATCCTTATACTCCCATTATTTCTTAAATTAGATGGATTATGGTTTTCACAACCTTGTGCTGATTTGATTGCAACAGCACTTACTGCATTTTTTCTTGTTAGGAGTATTAAAAAATTAAGGAACAGTTCTGTATTGTAAAAATATTCTTGACAGTATACCTAGAATATAATAAAATATTTTAAAAATACACAAGAATAGTAAAATGCCACTTGACAATAAATGAATGATCGTTTATTATAGAAATTAGTAGAGGTGTTTAGATGAGAAGAAAAGATGATGAAAAAGAGAAAAGTATAAAGGAAGCAGTTGTTAAACTAATACTTGAATTAGGTTTTCATGGTACTTCTATTTCAAAAATCGCAAAAGAGGCAGGGGTTTCCCCAGCTACTGTTTATATTTATTACGAGAATAAAGAAATTATGTTTCAAGATATATATTATGAATATTCTGAAGAAATATTTGATTATTTGCTTAGTATGGTTTATAAGAATATGGATGGACATGAACTTATTGAAATACTGGTCAGAGGATATTATACTTACATCAAAGAGAATGGAGAGATATTTCATTTTGTAGATCAATTTTCCAGTTGTCCGGCCTTAGCTTGCCATTGCTTAGATAGAAAAGGCATAAAAAATCTTAATAATTTGTTTGAGGAAATGAAGCAGCAAAGAGTGCTTAAGGATATTCAAAATGATAATTTGATAGCAATACTTTTTTTTCCAATAAAGTCTATTGCGAGTAACCAATGCATTGGAGAAGTTGAAAGGGATGATTTACTAAAAGAGTTGATTACAATAATACAGGATGCTTTGTTAGCTTAATTAAACGAACATTCACTTATGAATAATATTGAAAGAAAGGATGATTATAATGATGAGTTTAGATAGAAAAAATAAAGAGGGAATGGTAATTCCTGTAGCAGATATAGTTTTATTACCAGGAATGGAGTATACTTTAAAATTAAATAAAATTAGTGAAGAAGAACTTAAAAATTTAGATGATGAGCAACAATTTAGTATCGCTTTACCTTTAAAACAAAACTTTAACCAGAATCAGTTAAAAGGAGAAGATTTCCATAGAGTTGGCGTTTCATTTCATGTAAATGAAGTTGAGAAAACAGAAAAAGGATATCAGGTGAAAATTAAAACTTTAGATAGGGTTGAAATTAATGAACTTATTATTGAAAGTGGTTTTATACGTGTAGAATTTGAGGTAATACCAGATATTATTGATCTTAATGAAAAAGGTCAAGAAGAAATGATTGAATGCATTAAGAAGGTTACTCGTGAGGTTAGTGAAAGATTTAAGGGATCAGACCAGTTTATGAAGATGATAGAAGATCAAAAGGAGTTAAATGCACTAATGGCTCATCTTACTCAATTCATGCCACTAACAAACGAAGAAAAGTATGAGTTAATTAAAATTAAATCATTAAAAGATAGAAGCCTTAAGTTTATGGATTACATCTTAAAACAAAAGGAAGCTCTCAAGTTGCAACTGGAGATGGCAGAAAAATTCACTCAGAAAGCTAATAAAGGATATAGAGAATCAGTATTAAGAGATCAATTAAAGGCGATTCAAACAGAATTAGATGAAGGAAAAAGTGAGAGTGCTAAGAAAGATAAAACTTTTATAGATAAAATTGAAGAGGCTCAAATGCCAGCTGAAATAAAAAGCGCTGCTTTAGATGAACTTGAAAAATTAGAAAGACAAAGCGAGAATAGCGCTGAATATAATATTGTACGTAATTATTTAGATTTATTAGTAAAACTTCCTTGGAAAAAGTCTGAACCAAAAGTTATTAATTTAGGAGAAGCAAGGAGAATACTAGATGAACAGCATTATGGACTTGATAAGGTTAAGGATAGGATAATACAACATTTAGCGGTTATGCAGCTTAAAAAAGATAAAAAAGGTTCTATTTTATTATTAGTTGGACCTCCAGGTACTGGTAAAACTAGTTTAGGTAAAAGTATTGCACAGGCACTAGATAGGAAATATATAAGATTAAGTTTAGGTGGAATACGTGATGAAGCTGAAATAAGAGGACATAGAAGAACTTACATTGGCGCAATGCCAGGAAGAATTATTCAAAGCATAAAAAAAGCAGGAGAAATAAATCCAGTTATGGTTTTAGATGAGGTGGATAAGCTAATGACTGGCTATAATGGAGATCCAGCCAGCGCATTACTAGAGGTATTAGATCCAGAGCAAAATAACAGCTTTACAGATCATTATTTGGATTTACCTTATGATTTATCTGAAGTGTTTTTTATAGCAACAGCTAATTCGATTGGTGACATTCCAAGACCATTACTTGATAGAATGGAGATAATCCAGATATCTAGTTATACTATGAATGAAAAATTCCATATTGGAAAAAACCATTTAATACCTGAAACACTTGAAGAACATGGGTTAAATAAAGAACAGTTAGTTATTGAAGATGGAGCTTTGCAAAAGATAATTAGTGAATATACCATGGAAGCTGGTGTTCGTGGATTGAAAAAACAACTAGCTACGCTTGCAAGAATTACTTCAGAAAAAATTGTATCACATAAAGGAGAGTTACCATTTATTGTTACTGAAAGTGAGTTAGACGATTTACTTGGTAGAAAAGTTTCAAGTCATGATAAGGCTCAAAAGGATAATCCACCAGGGGTAGTTACAGGACTTGCATGGACATCTGTAGGTGGAGAAATACTTTTCATTGAAGCTACGGACATGTTAGGAAGTGGACAAGTTATATTAACAGGACAACTAGGAGATGTTATGAAGGAGTCTGCAAGGATATCTTTAAGTTTACTTAAATCAAGGTTACCAATGAATTCTATAAACTTTAAGGAAAGAGATCTTCATATTCATGTTCCATCAGGATCTGTTCCTAAAGATGGTCCATCAGCTGGAATTACATTGTTCACTGCACTTGCGTCATTGGTTACAGGAATAAAGGTGGATCCAAAACTTGCAATGACAGGAGAAATAACTTTAAGAGGAGCAGTACTACCAATTGGTGGACTTAAGGAAAAGTTAATTGGAGCTCAAAGGGCAGGTATAACAAAAATATTAATTCCTAAGGAGAATTTAGTTGACCTAAAGGATGTGCCTGAAGAAGTTAGAAGTTTGTTAACTATTAAAACGGTAGAAACAGTAGAGGATGTTCTTCGTGAAACACTAGGAATATCGCTACCTAGAATAGAACATGTATTTAATCCAAGTATTTCGTCAGAAATAAAGATTAAAGCAAATCAAATATAAGATATTCTTAAAAGGTGCCTTTAGAGGCATCTTTTTTAATGTCCTAAATAGAGAAATTAATATAATATGTTGATATTAGTTAGTAAAACTGTTATTATAACAATAATAACTTACAACTAAATAGTTCGGATGATTATAGCAGAAGAGTATAGAATATCTATACACCAAAAAAGTAAATCTTTTAGGTACCGCACGGATATGACTGTTATAGGACGAGCCCTTGGAGAGACTCGAATTGAGCACCGAAGGAGCAAGCTTGTGAAAACTAGTGAAACTCTCAGGTAAAAGGACAGGGGATAATATTGATTTCAAGGGTCGAGTATTATCTATTCGGCTTTTTTTTGTGATTAAAAAAGGAGGAGAAAAATGAAGGCTGTATTAACTGTAATTGGGAAAGATAGAGTAGGTATCATTGCAAATGTATCCAATTTATTATTTGAAAAAAATGCTAATATTTTAGACATTAGTCAAACTATTATGCAAGAATTTTTTACTATGGTAATGCTTGTGGATTTAGCTAATATTAATATTTCTTCAAAGGAACTAAGCGAATTATTAATTACGATGGGTAAAGAGTTAAAAGTTTCAATAAAAATGCAACATGAGGATGTATTTAATTCAATGCATCTTGTATAGGAGGTAGAAAGTGAATATTAATCAAATAATGGAAACAGTAAAAATGTTAGATGATGAAAAGTTAGATATTAGAACACTTACTATGGGGATATCTCTACTCGACTGTTGTGATTCTGATGGTAAAAGAGCTAGGGCTAGAATTTATGAAAAGATTATGAGACTTGCTGGAAACTTAGTTAAGGTAGGCGATGATTTGGCTCTTGAATATGGAGTACCAATAATAAATAAAAGAATCTCAGTTACTCCAATTTCTTTGATTGCAGGAGCGTCTAATGATGAAAACTATGTAGAGTATGCAATAATGCTTGATAAGATTGCAAATGAACTAGGAGTAAACTTTATTGGAGGATTTTCTGCATTGATTCATAAGGGGTATACTACTGGTGATCATAGGCTTATATCTTCTATACCAGAAGCTATGAGGGTTACAGAGAGAGTATGCTCATCTGTGAGTGTTGCAAGTTCTAAGGTTGGAATTAATATGGATGGAGTTCGCGAAATGGGTCAAGTTATTAAGGAAGCTGCAAGGCTTACTGCCGATCGTGATGGGCTTGGTTGCGCGAAAATCGTAGTCTTTGCAAATGCAGTAGATGATAATCCTTTTATGGCAGGAGCTTTCCACGGAGTTGGAGAACCTGAGTGTACTTTAAATGTAGGAATAAGTGGCCCTGGTACAGTAAAAGTTGCCCTCGAAAAAGTAAGGGGTGCTGACTTTGGCGTTGTAGCTGAGGTAATAAAGAAAACTGCATTTAAGATAACAAGAATGGGTCAATTAGTTGGAATGGAAGCTGCCAAAAGGTTAGATGTACCTTTTGGTATTGTAGATTTATCATTGGCACCAACACCTGCAATAGGTGATAGTGTTGCTAGAATACTTGAGGAAATGGGACTTGAAGTATGTGGAACTCATGGAACAACTTGTGCACTAGCAATGCTTAATGATGCAGTTAAAAAGGGTGGAATAATGGCCTCTGGCTGCGTTGGTGGTTTAAGTGGAGCATTTATACCAGTAAGTGAGGATGAGGGAATGATTGAAGCCGTAGAAAAAGGAGCTTTAAACATTGAGAAACTCGAAGCTATGACTTGCGTTTGTTCAGTAGGCCTTGATATGATCGCTATTCCAGGAGATACTTCTGCAGAAACAATATCAGCAATTATTGCAGATGAGTGTGCAATTGGAATGATTAATAATAAAACTACTGCAACAAGGTTAATACCAGCTCCAGGTAAGAAAGTTGGGGACTCAGTAGAATTTGGTGGACTTCTTGGACGTGCTCCAGTTATGAAGGTAAGTGAATTCTCAAGTAACGATTTTATAAATCGTGGTGGAAGAATTCCCGCACCTATACATAGCTTTAAGAATTAGAAAGCTAATACATTTTAGTTGGAAAACGGAAATTTGATTTGACTTCAATAAAAGATTGACTATATCAAAATAATTATTTGAATTATTTTGATATAGTCATTTTATTCTTTTCTGCAACAATTTTTATGGACCCAATTTTTATAGACTTCTTGAAATCCTAAGTCTGTATAACAAATCACGTCTCCAGGAGAAATTTGATTTTTACATACCTGACAAGTAGATCTATAATCAGCAGTCTTTGTAATCCCAAGCCATAGTGGTTCACTAAGTTTTATTAGCTCTATATTAAGCTCATCCGATGTAAATTCTTTGCATACTATCTCACGCAAATAAGCGGAGAAATTATTTTCCCCATGAGTTAATTTGGATTTTTTTAACGCAAGGCTATATACATGATCTGGTAGAGTAATTGATACTTTCTTACTCATTATGTTTAACTCCTATAGTATTAATATCTACTAATATATTATGAATATTAATAAAATTTGTGCATATTTTATATGTACTAATGCTAAATTTATGGACAATCAATTTTAAAATTAATATAAATATAAAATATATTATTTTATATTTGAAGTGTTTTTTATTTTTTAATCGTTATATTATGTGTAGGGACAAAAGGGGGGGATGATGGTTATTCAAGAGGAAGAATTTTCAAACTATATAAAACAATATGAACGTTTAATCATCACTATTTGTCTATCGTTTACTAAGGGTTACTTTGATGCAGAAGATTTGGCACAACAAACATTTTTGTCTGCATATACGAATTATAGTAAATTTGATGGAGTTAATTTTAAGGCCTGGATTACAAGAATTGCTATAAATAAATGCAAAGACTTTCTTAAAAGTCCTGCAAGAGTGATTTTTAGCTTGTCTGATGAAGATTTTGAATCTTTGAAAGATAAGGGGGGTACTCCAGAGGATATGCTTTTAGAAAGATGTAGTAAGAAAAAAATACACAATTTATGTGAAAGATTAAAAGAGCCTTATAGAACTGTTGCAGTAAATTATTTTTGTGAAGCTATTAAACTCTCAGATATGGCAAAAGATACAGGGATAAGTTTAAAAACATTGCAAACCCATCTTTATAGATCAAAAAAACTTCTTAAAAATTTATGGAAGGAGGAGTTTATGTGAGTTGTACATTATTCAATGAAAATGGACATATAACTAAAATATTGATACAAAGGTTTAAAGAGGGTTCCCTAAGTGATAATGAACTAGTTTTAATGTCAGAGCATATATGTTTGTGTGAAACCTGCGCAGATGTTTTAGCAGATGCTTTTAGTAATAATGAACTTGCGGATGCTCCTTTAGGATTTGAGCAAGAGGTGATAAGCAAAATAAAAAAGAAAAAAGAAAGTAATACTCAGTTTATATTTTACTCTCTTAGGGTAATAACTGCAGCAAGTATAGCATTAATATTTGTTTTTTCAAATTCATTAAATTTTATAGCTAATAAACCATTGGATGTAAATCCTATAAGTTTAAGCTCAATAAACACAATTAATGCAAGTCTTAACAATTTTTCTAAAAAAATAATTAATATGGAGGTATTCGACAATGAAAAAGGAAAAAAATAAATTTTTAACTTTTGGGTTTTCACTTTTGCCTGGGGCTGGGCACATGTATATGGGGTTCATGAAGATGGGATTATCACTAATGACAATGTTTTTCTTCATAATATTTCTTTCGAGTTTTCTTTCTATAGGACCAATTCTTTTCGTTGCACCGTTGATATGGTTTTATTCGTTTTTTGATTGCTTAAACAAAAGGTATGCAACTGATGAAGAATTTTTACTTTTAGAGGATAACTACTTATTTTCTCTTGATGAACTGGTAAAAGTAGATAAAGATATATTAAAAAAACATGCATTGTTTTCAGGAATATTATTAGTGCTTCTTGGTGGATACTTAATTTTTGACAATATTATTAATAGCTTAGCTGGATATATTCCTGGAGATGTATATAATGTTATAAGAAATGTAACAAGGATGGCTCCTCAGATAATAATAGGTGTAGTAATAGTTGTTATAGGTGCAAAACTTATTATAGGTAAGAAAAAGGAGTGTGATATGAATGATTAAGGGACGCCGAGTTGGGACTTTTACTACTGGAATAGTTTTAGTTATGTTTGGGGTAATGTTTTTGCTCAGATTAATATATCCAAGTATTAATTATTTAAGACTAGCATCAATGTGGCCGGTAATTTTAGTTCTTCTTGGAGTAGAAATTATTGTAGGATATTTAATAAACAAGGATGAGATAATGAAGTATGATTTTGCTGCAATAATTCTAATAATAATCTTAGCTGTTTTTTCAATGGGTATGGGATGTATGGAATATGTAATTACTCACATTCAGCAGTTAAGAACTATATTGTAAGTTTTATATTATGAAAAATTAGCTATAGGATAAACACTTTTTAATATGTTTATTCTATAGCTAATAGTTTTTTATTAATAAAATAATTGTAAATTTTCAAAGAAAGTATCATAAGATATTATATAAAGCTTATAAAACAAAGGAGCCGTTATGTATAATAATTATTCTAGAGATAATATGATAAAGCCAACGATTGTAGCTTATGCAAGTGGAGATGTAAATGGGGATAGAATACCTGATAATGTGTATTTAACAGGTATAAAAACATATGGTAGTCAATTCATTGAAAACATAACACTTGAAATACACAATGGCATGACAGGTGAGTTTACTAATATAACATTTAGTGATAATGATGGATACAACCCTACGATATTTTTGGGCGATTTTACAGGTAACCATGTAGATGATATTTTGATAGGTATTAATTCAGGTGGCAGCGGTGGAATAATGTATTATTACATTTATTCGTTTATTAATAATAAAGAACATTTGCTGTTAGACTTTAATGTATATAACGAGTTATACAAATATGATGTTATATATAAAGACAATTATAAGGTTGAAGTTATTAGTAAAACAAATAAACAAAAATACATTATTGATATCTCTAATAGGGGACTTGATTATTTAAATGAAATATATTATGCAAACGGAAAATTAAAGGTCCCAATCAACGGGTTTGTAAATCCGATAAGTGGATTATATCCTGTGGATTTCGATTCAGATGGAGTGTATGAGCTGTTGGCATACCAAAAAATTGCTGGTAGATATAATGCAGACGCTTTAGGGTATGTCTTAAATACTTTAAAATGGGAAAATAATAAGTTTGATTTGTATAATCAGAATATAGCTATTTTTGGAGCAGAAATATAGATATATTTTGATATAAATTTAAAGGAGCAATAGTATGCCAAGCAAATATGATAGAAAACTAGCAACAAGTTATGCGGTGAAGTACGCTCTTGAGGCAAATAAAAGATATAAGTTCTATGAATTTGTTAATGGAAATGGGGGGGATTGTACTAATTTCGTTTCTCAGTGTTTAATGGCAGGGGGAGCAACAATGGATTACAATAACGTTAGACCTTGGTGGTATGATGGGAGAGGTAACGCCTCAATTTGTTGGGCTGTTGCTAATTCACTGTTCTGGTATTTAAAAACGAATCAAAAACTAAATAGAAATGTTATTAAGGGTTTAGAGGTAGAGGACTTAAGTAAACTTGAAATTGGAGATGTAGTATTTTACGAAAACCATAGTAATTCTATTTTTCATGCAGCAATAATAACATCATTTATAGACGAGGCTGGAATTCATGAACCTCGCATATCTCAACATTCATATAATCAGATTAATGAAACATATGTAAAAAATTATAATTATAAAAAAGCACATTTTCTTAAAATTACATTATAATAATTATATGTGTTAGCTTCAATTTTTTTATTAATCTGATTTTATTATTTAAAAATATGGACTTACCAATTGGCAAGTCTATGTTTTTTGAATATTTATTATAAAGAAGCATTATCGTGTAAGAAATGTCAATACCATATTAAATATATGTTTATTGACTGTTTTTAATAAATTATACAGTAAAAAAAAGGTTTTTTTGGAAGAATGACGAAAGTAAATAGAGAAATAGAAATTTAGTGTATTGTTATTATATTAGGAGGGGTTAAAGTGATAGAAAATTTGCTAAAAATATTGGTTTGTGATGATTCTATGCTAATTAGAAAAAAATTGAAAGAGGTATTAAAAAGTTGTGGTTGTAATAATATTTTAGAAGCATCTAATGGGCAAGAGGCCGTAGATAGTTACAAAGAGAATAATCCAGATTTAGTATTTATGGATATCATTATGCCTTTTAAAAATGGAATTGAGGCTGTTAAAGAAATAATAGAATTTGATAATGACGCAAAGGTAGTAATGGCATCTTCAGCTGGAACAAAAGAACATGTAAAGGTTGCGATAAAAGCAGGAGCATTTGAATTTGTTCAAAAGCCTTGGGAAAAGGAACAAATTAATAAAATTCTTCTTAATCTAAAATAAGTAAGGAGGTCATGCAATGTTTAGTCAGTATTTTGGCCAATATTTATTAAATGAAAAATATTTAACTGCTACGCAATTAAAGACGGCAGTAGAATATCAACAATCAGTACGATTAAAACTAGGGGTTTTAGCAGTAAATGCAGGATATATGAATGCGGATCAGGCAAGTAAGGTACATTCAATGCAAACAAAACTTGATAGACGGTTTGGGGAAATAGCTGTTGATATGGAATATTTAAAAGAAGAACAAGTAGAGGAGTTGCTTTCATCTCAAAGATTTGGTCATCTTCTACTTGCGCAAGCACTAATTGATAAAAAGTATATGTCACTAGAAAAGTTTGAAGAGTCAATTTACGAGTATAAGAAAAAATATAATATTTCGGAAGCTCAGTTTGATAAACTGCAAAGAGATGATGTAGATGAGATTATAGATATTTATATAAATTTAGAAAATGATAAATATGGGACAGAAATCAAAAATTACATAGCTTTATTTATGAGGAATGTAATTCGTTTTATTGATTCTGAGGTTTATACTAATAACTTTATGAAAGTTAAAGAATTCAAAACGGAATGCTGCGTAAGTCAAAGAATAAAAAACTCAATTAATTTTTTAACTTATATTAATGCAAAGGAAGATGTTTTTGCATTATTAGCATCTAGATATGCAGAAGAAGAATTATTAACTGTAGATGAAATGGCTAAAGATTCTGTGGGTGAATTCTTGAATTTAAACAATGGGTTATATCTTGTAGGAATGTCTAATATAGGCATAGAACTTGACATGGAGCCTCAGACAGAGTTTTTTGGAAAAACAATATATTCAACATACGTGATCCCAATAGTATTACCTTTTGGTAAAATAGAACTTATTATATCTCATTTGTAGAAGATGTTTAGTAGAAATTATATTCTTTTATGTATTTATAGTAATAAAGGTTAATAGAAAAAGACAATATTAAAATTGTAATTTTATCTGTAAAATGATACAATGAATCCATAAGTAAAGAAAAAATATTATTAAATGATAAAGGGAGTGATGTCTGTGTTAGCTTGTATTAAAATTTCTCAAACTAAAGAACTGAAAATATCATCTAACAGAGTCATAGATAAACTCACTTGCGCTAAAATTAATATGGGATTAAAATATAATTTAGTTAGAAAACACCTAGAAGCGGTATGCGCTTTCTAGGTGTTTTATTTTTGGAATTTTGAATATGTAAAATTCTTAAGAGATAATTAAGTATTATGTTGTGTTTTTATAAAAAATAAAGAAATTAAAAGGAGAATTTATTTATGAATAAGAGTGAAGTTATAATTAAGGGACTACCTGTAAAAACAAATAGGCTAGAGAGTGGGGATGTTAATTTACTGTTTAAAATAGGAACTTATGATGATATGGAATCGGTTTATAGAGTAGTTGTAAAAAAAGATTATTGGAGAGATGCAGTAGTAGGTATGGAAGATGTAAATTATTTTGTTATTAAAGGAGAACTTAAAGCATGTGTAAATCGTACAGGTACACCTTTTATTTCAGTAGAAGCAACATCAATAAAAATATTTCACTTGCTAAAAGATGAAAATGGACAAATAGATTTAAATTATGAAATGCCAACTGGAACTGATGAAATAATGGATATAACAAAGCTAGTAAATGAAAATGAAGGTATGTCTTTAAAACGATCAAAAAACAAGGCATTAAATTACATGAAAAATAATAATAAGTTTAATAAACCAATCGTTGTTAAAAAAGGAAGTCTTGTTATTGTATCAGGACATGATCAATACGCAGCAGCACAGGAACTTGGAATAAATAATGTTCCAGTTTCATATTCGGATAATTAACAAGTGGGAACTTTGTTCCCACTTGTTTTTTTCGTGAAGGGTATATTATAAATAAATCATTAACCTTTATAACCTAATAACATAAGATAAAAGATAGCTGCAGAAATTGCAGCTATCTTTTTATAAAGGGCTTTATAATTATGAATTATAAAATATAAATTATGCAATTATTAAAAAAATGAATGAATTGAAATATTTATTTTTAAATTAATCAAAAAAGTATTGATAAGCGTAAAAATATATGATATTATTAATAAAAATTACGAATTATGAATAATCTAAAAAATATTTATTCATAAAATGCAATTATGTGGTAATTATTTTATAGGGTGTCGGTACACAATTATTTGGAAATGTGTAAGTAGTATTTATCAGAAAATAAATATGAAATTAGGGGGGTTATTAAATGTTTAAAAAGAAAATGTCGTTATTACTATCTATGGCTATGGCTATAGGATTACTTGCAGGATGCGGTGCAAAAGGCTCATCAACTACAGGGGATATAAAAATCGGAGTTGTATTACCACTTACTGGTTCAGTTTCATCTTTTGGAAAATCTGGACAAAATGGTATAAAATTATTAGAAGATCAAGTGAACAAAGCTGGCGGAATTAATGGACGTAAGATTAAGTTTATTTATGAAGATGATGAAGGCAAACCAGATACTGCAACAACAGTTGGTACAAAACTTATTAGTAGTGATAATGTTGTTGCAATAGTTGGACCATTAACTAGCGGATCAGCTATAGCCCTTGGACCAATAGCTACTCAAAGTAAAATACCAATGATTACTGGATCAGGAACAAATCCTGACGTTACTAAAAAAGGTGGAGAATATGTTTATAGGGCATGTTTTATAGATCCTTTCCAAGGCAGTGTTTTAGCAAAATTTGCTTCAGGGGATTTAAAGGCGAAAACAGCAGCTATTCTTTATGATAATGGTAATGATTATTCTAAGGGATTGGCTGAGTTCTTTGAAAAAGGTTTTGTTGCAGCAGGAGGAAAAATAGTTGCGAAAGAAACTTATGCCACAGGAGACAAAGATTTTAAGGCACAGCTTACAAAAATGCAACCAACGAAACCAGATGTAGTATTACTTCCTGACTACTATGGAACAGTTGGTAATATTGCAAAACAAGCAAGGGCTATTGGAATAAATGTTCCATTACTAGGTGGAGATGGTTGGGATTCAGCTGAATTATTTAAGGTTGGTGGAACTGCAGTTAATGGATGTTATTTATCTGATCATTACTCAGCTGAGGATACAGCACCTATAGTTGTCGCATTCCAAAAAGAATATAAAGCAAAATATAATTTGAATGCAGATGCTATGGCAGTTCTAAATTATGATGCTGCAAAGATAATGGTAGAAGCTATAAGAACTGCTGGTAAAACAGATGGACCAAGTATTAAAGCGGCACTTGCTAAAACTAATCTTGAAGTAGTATCTGGTAAAGTATCTTTTGATGCAAATAGAGATGCGATTAAAGGAGCTGTAATTTTAAAGGTTGATGGTGGTAAGTTCAATTTTGTTAAAAAGCTTGTTCCTTAATAGGAAAACAAAAAAATAAAGGTGGCAGACATACTTCATTAATAAATTGTAGTATGTCTGCATTTTAAAATATAAATCATGAGAAACGGGGGAAATAAATGGAATTTTTACAGCAGATTATTAATGGCTTATCATTAGGTTTCGTGTATGCATTAATTGCAATTGGTTATACAATGGTATATGGAATAATCGGACTTATAAATTTTGCGCATGGTGATGTTTTTATGGTTGGAGGATATTTTGGATTTTTCGCTGCAACTATGCTACATTTAAGTTTTATACCTACATTATTAATAGCAATGGGTGGAGCGGCATTAACAGGTGTGGTTGTTGAGAAGATAGCATATAAGCCTTTAAGAAATTCACCGAAATTATCTATATTAATAACGGCTATTGCAATGTCAGTACTACTTGAGAATTTAGTAAGACTCAAGATGACTACTGATCCACAAACATATCCAGAGACTCTTTTGCCATCAAAGGTAATACATTTCCTTGGCTTAAGCATTGATAATCGTCAACTTATAATTATAGGAATGTCAATTTTGCTTGTAGTGATACTTCAATTTATAGTTTTTAAAACTAAAACAGGTAAAGCAATGAGAGCAACTTCTTTTGATAAGGATGCGGCGGCACTTATGGGTATTAATGTGGATTCTGTTATATCTATAACATTTGCAATTGGTTCAGCGCTTGCAGGAGCTGCAGGTGTACTATTTGGAATTTTGTATTCAAGTATAGATCCATATATGGGTATAATGCCGGGGCTAAAAGCTTTCGTTGCAGCAGTTCTCGGTGGAATTGGTATAATCCCAGGTGCTCTATGGGGTGGACTAATAATGGGACTAGTTGAAACATTTAGTAAAGTATATATATCATCTAGTTACTCAGATGCTATTGCATTTTCAATCCTTATTATTATTTTAATTGTTAAGCCTTCTGGACTTCTTGGTAAGAAAACCAGAGAGAAAGTGTAGGTGATAAAAATGAAAAAAGAATTTAGAAATACTATTATTTTACTTGTTATTGGAGTTATCTTGTTTTTTATTTTATCATTTCTAATGGATACTGAAATATTAAATAGATATTATGGAAGAATAGTAATATTAATTTGCATAAATGTTATTCTTGCAGTAAGTTTAAATCTTATTATAGGAATTACAGGACAGTTAACACTAGGACATGCAGGGTTTATGTCTATAGGGGCATACGCAGCAGCAATGGCTACAATTCAATTAAATATGCCGTTCCCTATAGCGCTTCTTCTTGGTGGTGTAGTTGCTGGGTTAATTGGATATCTTATTGGTCTTCCTACTTTAAGTTTAAAAGGAGATTATCTTGCTATAACTACTTTAGGTTTTGGAGAAATAATTAGAGTTGTTATAACAAATATGGATAAGCTTGGAGGCGGGCGTGGTCTTTCGGGAATACCACCTAAAACTACTTTTGCTTGGGTATTTTTTATAATGATATTTACCATTTTAATAATTTACAATATAGCACGTTCCTCGCAAGGTAGGGCTATGATGTCAGTTCGCGAAGATGAAATAGCTGCAGAAGCTATGGGGATTAACACTACAAAGTATAAGATTATGGCTTTTGTTATTGGGTCCTTCTTCGCAGGTATTGCAGGTGGATTATTTTCACATTATCTAATGTATATTAAACCAGAACAATTTGGTTTCTTAAAATCAGTAGATTTAGTTACTTATGTAGTTATGGGTGGAATGGGAAGTTTAACAGGTAGTGTATTATCAACGGGTATACTAACAGTTCTTCCAGAATTCCTAAGATTTATGAATGATTATAGAATGATTATATATCCACTTGCACTTATTGTTATTATGAGATTTAGACCACAAGGTCTAATGGGTACAAAAGAATTATCTATGAAAATATTTGATAAATTTTCAAAAGGAAGTGATAAAGATGCAGCTTTTAAAGGTAAATGATCTTACGATTAAGTTTGGTGGGTTAACAGCTGTTTCTGATTTCGCACTTAACCTTTCTGACCATGATCTTGTAGGTTTGATTGGACCTAATGGGGCGGGAAAGACTACAATTTTTAATATGTTGACAGGTGTTTATGCCCCAACATCTGGAACTATAGAATTTAATGGAGAATTTATACAAGGCATAAAACCTTATGATATTACTAAAAAAAGAATTGCTAGAACATTTCAAAATATAAGATTATTTAAAGATTTAACAGTTCTTGATAATGTTAAAATATCATTTAATTATAATGTTAAATATAATTTATTTCATTCAATACTAAGGCTTCCAAAGTTTAAAAAGGAAGAAGCTGAAATTGAAGAGAAAGCACTTGAAATTCTTAAGGTTTTCAATCTTGATGGTAAAAGAAATGAGCTTGCATGTAATCTTCCCTATGGAGAGCAACGAAGACTTGAAATAGCGAGAGCTCTTGCTGCAGAACCTAAATTATTGTTACTCGATGAACCGGCAGCTGGTATGAATCCACAAGAAACTCATGAACTAATGGGGCTCATAAATTGGGTAAGAGATGAATTTAAAATAGCTATATTACTAATTGAGCATGATATGAAACTGGTTATGGGAGTTTGCGAGCGAATAATAGTTGTAGATTACGGTAAGGTAATTGCCGAGGGGACGCCTGATGAAATAAAGAATAACCCTAAGGTAATTGAAGCATACCTTGGAGAGGAGGTAGCTGATGCTTAAAATTGATGGGTTAAATGTAAATTATGGCGCAATACATGCATTACATGATATAAGCATACACGTGAAGGAAGGCGAAATAGTTACACTTATAGGTGCTAATGGAGCTGGGAAAACTTCAATATTAAGAGCTATTTCAGGACTTATTCCTATAAAGTCAGGAAGTGTTTTATTTGAAGGCAAACCAATTCATACCACTGCTGCTTATAAACTTTCAAAGCTAGGTATTGCACATGTACCTGAGGGAAGAAGAATATTTGCAAATATGTCAGTTATGGAAAATCTTGAACTTGGAGCTTATATTAGAAAAGATAAAAGAGATATAGCAAAAGATTATGAGATGGTTTTTGACAAATTTCCAAGGCTTAAAGAAAGAATAAAGCAAATGGCTGGAACATTAAGTGGTGGAGAACAGCAAATGCTAGCTATGGGAAGAGCGCTTATGGTAAGACCAAGAATATTGCTGTTAGATGAGCCATCTATGGGGCTTGCACCACTTGTAGTAAGAAATATATTCTCTATAATAGAAGAAATAAATAAGTCAGGAACTACAGTTTTGCTTGTAGAACAAAATGCTCATATGGCACTATCGATTGCACATAAAGCATATGTTTTAGAAACTGGAAAAATAGTTTTAGAAGGTAGCGCAAAAGAATTATTAACTAATGATTCTGTAAGAAGTGCATATCTTGGCGAGTAAGATTTTTTATGCTAAGATGTTGATATTAGGGTTATTCACTCACTCCTATTTTGGAGTGAGTTTTTGTACGTTATTGGAATAAAAAGATGTTAAGAATATGTTTGAATATAGGAAGCATTCAAGTTATAATATAATATGTAAACAAGCTATATTATATTAAAGATGACATTTTGTTTGTTTTTAGACTTATATTAATATTTGGAGGTAACAAATGCGTTGCGACAGCTGTAATAATGAATTTAGTAATATTAATGGATTAAAATTTTGTCCATATTGTGGAGAAAAAATAGAAATGCAAGGTGAAACGATTCCTAATAATAGGAATGAAGAAAATAAAGCTAAACCGCCCTTAAATGAGAAAAAAGATCAAGATACCTCAGCAATGCCTGTAATATCAGATAAAGATATAAGAAAGTATAAAAGAGATAAAATTTTTGCTTGGGTTAAGAAAACATTTGTACATAAGAAAGTAATTATACCTATGATAGCAATTATTTCTGTAATTATAGCATTAGTATTTGCATACTCATTTTTTATTGTTAGACCTATTGGTGATGTCAGAATAAAGGAAGACCTGATAGGAACAATTGTAACACTTCCGAAGGGTACAGTCATAAAAATCAATAAAGATAACATGAAAAGCTTCATTATAAGTAATCGGAATACTCAGAAGAGCAAAGATGATATAAAATTATCATTAACTCTAAACAATGATGCTCTTGAGGCAAAGGTTTTGTTATCAGTAGTTTATCTTAAAGAAGGTAAAAACGAATGGAAAACGAATGGAAAACCAGTACTACTTAATATTACTTCAGTAAAACCAACGGTGGGGATAAATGACAAAATATTTTTAGCCAAATTAAAAGGATTAAAAATGACTATTGGGAATACACAGGAAGCATTAAATGGACAAAATGTTAAAAATCTTGGTATAACATTAAGGACACCAGATCTTCAAAATGGAAAAGAAGAAATTTTAGTGGAAACGACTATAGATAGTGGACTTCTTAGGGCCTCAGGGAAAATAAAGTGTAGTCTTGTTTTTGAGAATGAAACATGGAGTATTAATTCTATAGAAGCAAATAGCTCTGATGATTTTAAGTTAACACTATCTCCAGATTTTTCAGATGAAAAAGTTATTCAAATTATAAAAAAGCAAGGACTTGCGGAAACTGTATCCTATTCTGATTTTTTCGGAGGCAAAGGATTTACTGTAAAGGATGGCTTTACTAAGAGCATTAACATATCAGGAAAAGCGTTTAATGAAAAAAAAGGAACACTAAATCTTACTGCTAAGAGAGAAAATATATCAGGGGAAATAAAGTCAGTATTATCAACTAATTATACTTTTTCGATATCTTTAAGCGATATAGCTTTATTAAATGGATCAGAAACTACAGTTGATAGTGCTTTGATAAGCAATATTCCTGAGTCGTTAATTATACCTTCTATAACTAATGGTGAAATTGAAGGAAGTAATCTACTATTTTGGTGGTCTAATAACCACAAGGTAACAGGGGAAGAAGCGAAGACTTTTAAAACTGATAAGACGTTATCTACAAAAGGTTTAAAAAATATAAAATATGTTTATGGAAATATTACGTATAAAGATGATAAAAATAATAAAAATAAAGATAGGAGCGTTTCTATTGTAGCAGTTTATTTTCTAGTTTATGATGATTCTAGTGGATACAATTGGAAACTTAATAAACTAATTAGTGAAGACTCACCTAATTACAAAACATATATTAATTTAAAAGATGGTTTATAATAACAAAATTAGCCTAAAGCAAATGCTTTAGGCTAATTTTACTTGTGCACCCATCATGGGCGAAATCATTCATTTCTTAAATAGTTTCAAATAATCTTCATACCCTTCTTCCTTAAGTTCGTGAACTGGTATAAATTTTAATGATGCACTATTTATGCAATATCTTAATCCTCCATGAGCCTGAGGACCATCATCGAAAACATGACCTAGATGGCTGTCACCATAATAACTTCTTACTTCTGTCCTCATCATTCCAAGGGTTATATCTTTCTTTTCTTTAACATTCTTATTATCAACAGGTTTAGTAAAACTAGGCCATCCACAGCCTGAGTCAAATTTATCAAGAGATGTAAATAATGCTTCGCCGCTATTAATATCTACATATATTCCTTCTTCTTTGTTATTCCAAAATTCATTGTCAAAAGATCTTTCAGTTGCATTTTCCTGCGTTACTTCAAACTGAATTTGTGTTAGTTCTTTTTTTAACTGTTCTTTACTTTTTTTGGTGTATATTTTTTTATCCAAAACAAAAACCTCCTTAAAATATATATATTATTTTTTCTAAATGATTTTAGAGATATATAAAGCTTAACCATTTTACCGTATTTAAGCAAGTTATAGTTAGTATATACTAATAAGCACCTAATTTTTTTAGGTTGATTAATAATAGTAAACGTAATCAATTTAAAAAATAAGGCTTAAGCGTATATTTAGTTAAATAACTATCTAAATATAGATGATGTATTTAATTTATTAAATCGTATGATATAATATACCTAATAATATTATTTAAGAGGTGATTTTGTATGGACAATATCGATATTAAAATACTTAAACTTTTGCAACAAAATTCTAGAGTTACCGCTTCTGAAATAAGTACTCGAATTAATTTATCCGTACCTGCAGTAGGCGATAGATTAAAAAAACTTGATAATGCTGGCATTATTGAAAAATACACTATAATATTAAGTGCTAAAAAGTTCAATAAGGATCTTATGATAATAATGTTTGTATCACTTGAATCACCTAAATTTACAGATCTATTTATTAATACAATTCAAGTAGATAATGAAATCGTAGAATGCCACTACTTAGCTGGCGATTACGACTATGTTTTGAAAATTATTACAGGGAGCACAGAAAGCTTAGAGAAAATTTTAAATAAAATAAAAAATATACCAGGTGTTCAAAAAACTAAGACTACAGTTTCTCTTTCTACAATAAAAAATAATTATTCTATTATACCAAGTGAGATTAATAATTAGATTATAAATGGAGGTTACTAAAATGAATTTTAGATTAGAAAGCGATTCAATTGGATCAAAACAAGTACCAATGGAGGCCTATTATGGGGTACAGACTTTAAGGGCTGCTGAGAATTTTAAAATAACAGGACTAGGGATGTCTATGGAATTTATAAAAAGTCTTGCAGAAATAAAAAAGGCAGCAGCAATGACTAATAATGAAGTTGGGCTTTTAGATAAAAAGATTGAAGAAGCTATTATAAAGGCCTGTGATGAAATAATAGAGGGTAAATTACAAGATCAATTCATAGTAGATCCTATTCAAGGTGGAGCGGGCACAAGCATGAATATGAATGCTAATGAAGTAATTGCAAACAGAGCTATAGAAATACTGGGAGGGAAAAAGGGAGATTATAGTATAGTTCATCCTAACGACCATATAAATTATGGACAATCTACAAATGATGTTATTCCTACAGCAGGTAAAATCACCGCCTTAAAACTTATTCCAAAGGCAATAGTTGAACTTTCCAAACTTTATGATGCTTTTAACGAAAAATCAAAGGAGTTCGATGATGTTATAAAGATGGGAAGAACTCAGATGCAAGATGCAATTCCAATTAGGTTAGGACAAGAATTTAAAGCTTACAGTTCAGTGATAAGGAGAGATATCTCAAGACTTGAAAAAGCTAAAGAAGAATTAAAAGTTGTAAATATGGGTGGTACTGCGATCGGAACTGGTATGAACGCTGACATACAATATTTTAATAAGATAGTACCAAACATTTCTAAAATATCAAACATTGAATTAAAACAGGCATCAGATTTAGTAGATGCAACTCAAAATTTAGATGGTTTTGTAGTAGTATCTGGTGTAATTAAAGCTTGCGCAGTTAACTTATCAAAAATAGCAAATGATTTAAGGCTTATGTCATCAGGACCAAGAACAGGATTTGGTGAAATTAATCTTCCATCAAAACAAAATGGTTCGTCTATGATGCCAGGAAAGGTTAATCCTGTAATACCAGAAGTAATAAGTCAAGTAGCATTTAATATTATAGGAAATGATATAACAATAACTATGGCTGCAGAAGCTGGTCAATTGGAATTAAATGCTTTTGAACCAGTTATATTTTATAAATTATTTCAATCTATAGAGACATTAACTAATGGAGTAAATACTTTTGTAGTTAACTGTGTTTCTGGAATAACTGCAAATAGAGAAAGATGTAAAGAATTGGTTGAAAATAGTGTTGGTATTATTACAGCAATTTGCCCACATATAGGTTATAAAAAAGCTGCTGAAATCGCAAAAACAGCTTTAAATACTAAACAGTCAGTAAGAGAATTAATATTAAAAGAAGGCCTTTTAGGTGAAAATGAACTTAATGATATATTAGATATAGAATTAATGACGAAGCCTGGTATATTAGCAAAAGAACTAATGGTAGGTTAAGATATGTGATCCCCATTAAATGGACATAACTATAAAATAGTTATGTCCATTTGATAGAGTAATTTTATATGGTGAATGTTTTACCAATATTTTAAATTATTAATTAAAACACAGGAATTTCTGCACCTTTATAGAATTCTTTTATGAATGCCTTTATTTCATCAGTAATGGCCAGGAATTCCTAACAATAATCCATTTGGAGACAATCCTTACGTAATAGAATATAAATTAGACATAAAACTAATACCTGAAATAATTGAGAAAAAATTGGATATAGCTTTTAAAGATGGATGTATACCGCTGCATCAAAGACTTATGTATTGGTTATTAAGATGCATCCCATCAAGAGTAAATGAAATATGTGCTATGAATATAGATTGTATAAAGCCATTTGACGGTCATTTTGTTATTTTTATTCCTACAACGAAAGCAGATGGTGGATATAAGGAACCAGAAATGAGACATATACATATAGGGGATGTAGGTATGGGCAAATATATTCTGGATTTAATTAAAAAACAACAGAAAATTGCTAAAAAATTACAAAAAGATATTAATGCGAAAAACTTATTATTTACATACTATGGAACTAAATTGAGTGCAATTAAGTATGATAAAACAGGTGAAATAGTATTTTTTTAAAAAAATAAAGTATACTGTGCTGATAATGGCAGTTTTGAGCGTTTTATTGACCGTATAAGTAAAATATTTCATATTAAAGATAAAAACGGTGAAACATATTTTGTTAATTCACATCAATTTAGACATAATGGGATAACTGATAGATTACAAAAGGGATTTACAATTGAACAAATAAGAGATATGACAAGGCAACAAGGAGATGGAGCAATTCTAGGGGCTTATAATCATTTGAATTTAAGACCCGAAATAATTCAAGAGAGGCAGAAAAGGGTTATAGAAAAAAGATATAATGAAAATAGACCTGTGTATTTTAGAGGAAGAATACTTAATCTGGAAGAGGAGGTTGCCAATCGGATTTTAAGGAATATAAGAGCACATAAGGTTCGCGGTGGATTATGTAGTGATATAACCAATTGTAAATCTCAAATGTTTGCGTGTTTAGATTGTGAGTTACAAATTGATGATGCTAATGATTTGGATTATTTTGAAGAACAAGTTACATTATGGAAGAACAAAATAGATAAATTCAAGGAGTATCCACTGATGTCAGAGGTTGCAAAGTATAATTATAAACTTCACTTAAAACATGCAAATAATATAAAATTTCATATTAAGGAGGTAGAAAGTAATGCGTAAATTACCTCAAAATCTTATAGAAAAACAAGAAAAAATAAGAACTGAAACTTTACTAATAATTCAAGGGTCTATTGATGAATTAAATGCAGAGGGATATTTAATTACTATTAAAGATTTGATTGAAAGAACGAAATTTTCCAGATCTTTATTTAGTAAGCCGCATGTTCAAGAAATCTTAAAGAAAAATAAAATAGGTAAATATAAAAACACTAAAACTATAAATGAAAAGGTTGATGAAGATATACGAGAAAAATCTTTTAGATTGGAAAAAGAGCTTATTAATGCAAAAGTCAAAATTGAAAAGATGAAAAATGATAATGAAGTTAAAATAGCCTCAATAAGTAATTTAAAGGTTAAGTTTCATGACAAAACAGAAGAGTGCGAAATATTAAGAGGTGAATTACATATTTTAATGCAAAAGGCTAAAATTTTGGGATTTGATCTAAAGTTAGCAGATAGTAAGGGATAATATAGCTTATTAACTTAAAAAACTTCAATTTATAGTAAATAGTCCAGTTCTATTATCCAGAGAAATAGGCTATTTTTATAAATAAGAGGGTTGGTAGGGTACTTTAATCTCTTGTAATAAGTGTAATTAAATAGAATATTAGTAGTAATACTTCTAAATATTGTTGTTATATGTAAAAACAATTAGTAAAATGTAAATTACAATATATAAAGGAGTGTTAAATATGAACAATGAAAAATTAAAAATAACAGTTGATGAATCGATAGGTTCTAATAAATTATTTACTGGAATAAAAACTATTAAGGTTTACCAAGAGCCATATGCGGGGTCAGCACGTATGGTTATGTAATAGGAAAGAAGTTGCAAATTTATTTCTGACTTTTATCTACTCGATGTTGGCAATAAAATTATTGGATAAAAAATGGTAAAGTAGTTTACTTATATTCCACCATTTATACACTGTATCTGTATATATAGAAAAGTGCAAGAAGCATAATTGGTATAATATAAATAATATTTAATGAAAGCGTTGGTTAAAAATAATTAGCCAGCGCTTTTATTATGCCTAAAATAAATTCATGGAGTATTAGAAAAGGTCTTCTTGTGTAATGCCAGTATTATTTGTAATTTCTCGTATTCTATTTCCGATAAAATTTCTCTTATTTATATGATCACCCTTATTTTAACAATATAGTATGAATAAATTTTAATGTAAAAGGTAGAATAAAATGTGTGGTGAGTACACAATTGTAAATATTGATTTTAATTATAAATATATTTAAAGTAGGAGATATTGATATGAATGTAAATAAATCAGACGAAATTGTATTATGCTATAAGTGTAAAGATCCTATGGTACTAAAACGAGGTAAATATGGTATGTTTTGGGGATGTACTAATTATCCTAAATGTAATGGAATAATAGATGCTAGAGGTGTTAGAAACAAACTAAAACAGCTTGAGATGGTGAATATAGATTATAACAAATTATATGAAAATGGGGAGATAGCAAGAATTATTTGTGAATGTAGCGTCAACGATGAAAGATTTAAAAGATTAATTCAAAAATATAGAGATTACATGGAGTGCTTAGAAGATAATAATGTATGTTATAAGATATTAGAGTATTTACATAAAAAAGGTAGATATATAGATATTTCAATAGTTACTTATGCAATATATTTATCTAGAGGTGAATTAGGAACAAATTTTAGTTTCTGGATAAATAATTCAAATTATAAAAGTGATTATTATGAACGAAGTATACAAAATGTAATTATAAATAATTGGAGCAATAGTTTATTTAATGAATTAAATTTAACATATCTCGATAAAGAATTTTTTATAGGTAGCTACAGTGAGGGAGGGGGGAAAGTTGATATCCTAGCATTAGATACTAGTGATAATACTGAAATGTTAATTGAGGTTAAAGGGCCTAAAAGTCGAGCTAAAAATGCATGGGGACAACTGAGTTCCTATATTAAAATATATCAGAAATTTAATAACAAGAATGTAAAATCTATGATAATAGCAAGAGGTTATCCTTGGGGGATCTATGAGGATATATTTGCGTTAGTAGGATATGTTATAGAAGATAATAAAATAGTATTCATACCATGGAA